>CAKZTD010000310.1 GCA_937921595.1 uncultured Saprospiraceae bacterium | reverse complement strand
CCCGTAACTTGAATTTTTTCAAAGTTAAATTGAATATTTACGTGATCTTTTTTAATCTCTCTACACTCTCGTTTATTATAAGTCGTCGCTAAATTTACCCTCGCTACTTTCCAGTCAGAAAGATATCTTAAAACATAGGATACTGGCACTCCAAGAGAAC
This sequence comes from uncultured Saprospiraceae bacterium, assembly GCA_937921595.1. Lineage (GTDB taxonomy): Bacteria > Bacteroidota > Bacteroidia > Chitinophagales > Saprospiraceae > JAHDHW01. The sequence goes on along the minus strand of CAKZTD010000310.1, from coordinate 11,594 downwards.
TTGGAGAAAGTGTACCACCATCTCGGAGCATGTCAATAAATCCTTCGTAACCATCTACTGCTGTAATACCCATCCCGGAATCTCCACCAATGATCAACGCACTCGTCTCACTTTCTTCGAGTAGTTTGCTCAAGCCGAGATCAGCACTCCCTGATGCAGATACAGATGCTCCTTCGTAAGCGGCGTCCAGGTGCGCTTTAATTTCCATCGAACTAGCCGTCGTTTTCATAAAGAAATAAGCGATTCTACCGTAGGTGACTTGCGATACAACCAGAGGCGTTTCGCCACTATTTAGAATTCTTAAGGCATCCTTCTCTTCTTGAAAAACATCAAAGGCTGAATCGGGTTGATCCATATCCATCGTGTAATAAATCTGAGCAAATTTGACCACTTTTACCGTTTTTTCATCTTCGGAATCGTAACTGAAATCAAAATTTACCTCTCCACCACCATAAGCGAAGTGTCCGCCAAGTGCAATACTTAATTGTTCTTTGCTATGTACTTCTTTGATTTCAAAATTAGCTTGTATCTGAATATCTCCTCGCTCCTGCGAAACCAAAAGATCATTCATTGCTCCTCTGATGGAAGATAGCTTTGGATTGTCTACCTGGATTATAGGACTTCCTATGACTGCGATATTTGTAGAAAGCGTAATGGGTTCTCGTTTGGCTGGAATATTAATATACGTCCCTTTTGCAATGGATTCTGAAGAAATTAAAGCGCCTGGATAGATCGCAGTAGTGCTCGTATTGGTTAGGAAATTTAAATCGAAAGAGGCACTCGCTTCATATTTTTTTACCGTACAAATTCTTCTTTTATCTGATTCTTCGTTGATTGTTTCTAATTCTTTTTCATAGTTTTTAGCTTCAGTACTACTAATCGTAAATCCATCTCCTTTAGTATCCGCACTAGAAAACTCGCCCTCGATTTCGATTTGGTTTATACGTTCATCTTCCAAAGCAATCGACTCTTCGTCTGCCATGAAGTCAACTGGTCCCCCTTTGTCAATGTAAACTTTAGAATTTCCTTTTGTTAAGGTGCATCCTCCAGGAAGTGTAGTTCGTTTTATTTCATCATCTTCATTGGTTACAGAAACTACTACTTTTTCAATATCAATTCTTCTGGTCCAATATACGCCTTCAATGGAAAGGTTGATTGCTATAATTTTTCCAATAGGTTCATCTGAAAAAGTGATGGTTCCAAAACTGCTTTCTACTTGTTTGCCAGTGAGGACTGAACCCTCTGTTCCTTCCAGTTCTATTCTGACTCTTGCTTTTCCAGGTACCTCTTTTCCATCTTTTTCTAAAATGATTGGACTGCTTTTAATTCTTACTCGATAGATGACATCTTCCTGAGCAGTAAGCGTAAGTGTAATGCATACGAGTATTAGGGATAAGATTATCTTATTCATTTTTATTTATTTAAGTCTATTAGAAATTGTATCGGTATAGGATGAAAATCGGTGATTAGTTTTTGACTTTTTTTACACCGCCTAATTTTTTAAGTGCATTTCTGGTTTTTCCCATTTTTGCAATTTTAGTTGGGGTTTTTCCTTGATTGTTTTGAACATTGACATCTGCACCTGCATCAACTAAAACTTTGAATAAAGGAATGTTTTCTTTTCCCTTTTTTGCTGCCAAATGAAGAGGTGTATCTCCTTTGTTGTCGGCGTGACTTGGAGAGACTCCACCATCAATCAATGCTTGAACGGTATTTAGAGATTTAGTCCTGTCACAAGCAAGGTGCAGGAAATTTCTACCCCCGATATATTCAGCATTAGGATCAATTCCTTGCTCAAATAAAATCGGAATTAAAGCGGTATGTAAGCCATTTACAGCATCAGACATATAAGAGGGTTTGTTGCCATCTGCTCCGTTTTCAAGTAAAATCAAGAGCACAGAAGCTTGCCCATATTTACAGGCTGCGGTCATGCCGTTTTGTGGATCTGCACCATTTTCGATCAAGGCTTTTACTACGCTTGTATTTCCAAAAGCTGAAGGTGTTGCAATTACGCCAGTTGCTTTGGCTCCGCTTTCGATCAGCTTTAATGCAGTCTCGGTGTGATTACCTTTTAGGGCAGGATTAAGGCCGGGGTCAGGACTTGCTCCAGCCTCGAGTAGTACCGCTGTGATGTTTGCGTATCCCTTGGTAGCTGCGGGAACTAAAGCAAGATTAGCATCTGCAGAATTTTCTAAACATAGTTCTACAATTCTCATTTGATTGTTTGTTGCAGCGACTGCAATACCTTCATTGGCATCAGCACCATTTTCGATTAATAGTTGACAGATATTGTAATCTTTTGCGGCAGCAGTTTTGATGTATTGAGGATTTGTAGTATTCGCTTGTCCATTGTTAATAAAGTATTCAACTAGATCGGGCTTGGATTTTTCGATAGCTATTTTCATACCCTTATTTGCATCAGCACCATTGTCGACCATGAGTTTTGCCAAATCATCCTGATCTCTTTCGACCATCGTTTTCAGGTGTTTGCCGGGATTGGTCTTTCCAGTTTCCAATGCTGTTCTAATAATCGCAGGTTTGTTTAATTCAACCGATTTGTCAAGAATTTTATCAACGTTGATTTCATATTTGTTAATCAGGTCATTGATGATTTCTTCATCTTCATTTTCTACGGCATAAGGAATGACTTTCTCTTTTTTGACTCCTTTTTTTGAAAGACATATTTTAATAGCTGCTCTGTTATTTTTGCTGATAGAATAGTCAAGCGCTTTGTTTGCATTTCCTCCGAATTGAAGTCCGGTGGAAAGGATTTCTTTATAATTATTGTCTATAGCAACTTCGATGGATTTATTATTGGTCAATGGTTTTTCAGAAACTAACTCAGTGTACAAATCAATGTTATTATTTTTTGCTGCAAGGACGTAAGCTTCGGATTCAGGTTTTACTTTTGGCATCAGATAATTAATGGAACTTCCTGCATCAGACCGAATGGCTTCGGTCAATAATCCAGGTGTAGCATGGCCACCACCTTCAATTAATTGTGTAAGTAAGGATACATCATTTTTTCGAACAGCAGCTTTTAAAACATCTTCAGACACACGCGCATTATTTTTGAGTAAAAAGGAAATACTCTTTTCGTTTTTCTGATCAATCGCAAGTTCTAATACTGTTTTATTATCCTTGTCTTTAGTGTTGAGGTTAGCTCCATTGTCTAATAAGACCTGAGCAACATCGGTATTACCTCTGTCCATAGCATCCATTAAAGCCGTTTTGCCATTGGCGTTTTTACTGTTGACGTTTGCTCCAACGGATAGGATGTCTTTCACATTTTCTACTTCTCCTTTTTTAGCGGCAATATGTAAAGGCGTATCACTACCAGTATTTGTTTGGTTTATATTGTTGTTCGAAGAGGAAGAACCTTGCGAACTATTTGAAGAAGTATTACTGTTGGAATTTACGAGATCACCAAGCCCTCCGCTAGAGCCACTGGTACCTGCCTTGATTAGCATCGCATTATCATTGCCAACTATTAATTTCATTTTAGTGTTCGAGACAAACAACAAAGAAGCAGAGCCACTTTCGTCCGAATATTTATCTGGGTATCCGGTGCTTACTTTATTCATTTCATACTTGTTGTTCCCGATCTTGATGATCAGATCACAAGTGGCTCCTCCCATTAATTCAATTTTTTGAGACTTTCCTTCAATCTTCCATTCACCCCATAAACTTCTTGTGTCTGCATCACCACCTTTACTGAAAAGATCTGCCAATGAACCGCCTTCTCCACTTTCTCCTTTTTTAAAACTGAAAACTTTTCTTCCTCCATCCCAACGAAGTGCTAGTGTACCATTGGAAACATTATATAACCGACTATTCCCTTTTTGGTAACAAGCTTCGGTAGCGTTCCATCCGTAAGTACCGTTTAAATTTTCATAGTAAAAATGTTGTCGATCATCAGGAGGTACTTGCGTTCCTGTTATCATTTTTAAATCTATTGAAGTTGCTCCTGAGCTGATGTTGAAATCGGCCATGTCGTCATAATCATAACTTAGTTTCCAGACGCCAGTTATATTGGGACCTCCTGTTGTAGCAGTAAAATTATTTGGCACTTTTTTTTCGGCGCTATGCCCGTAAATTTCGACTTCTCCTAATTGTAGGTATACTTTATCATCGGGAATGAAAATGCGAATGTAGCGTCCTTTTTTATTGCCTAATACTTCAATTGTTTTTTCTCCATCTTCTTCGATAGGACCACTAAATAATTTACGTGAACCTTTACTGTTACTGGAGATTTTTGTTTCTGAAACCATAATGTAGGCGTTGGTTAGTCCTTCATAGGCATCATCTACATTATATCTACTAAAAATTTTGATTTTAGAAATATCACATATTCCTCCAAGATCTGCCTGCCACCAGGGGGCTTGTCCGTTAAGAGCTGAATGAAAGGTGGATAATTTATGGACTCCTTCGCCTTTTTTTCCATCAATGGCATATTCAGGTTTGTACCAATCATTTGCACCATCATGAGTGTAATTGTAAATGCCTGAAGCAGTCGCTTTTTGTACTCTGAATTGAGTCTGTGCAATTGTTATTAATGGACTTATTAAAAAGAATAAAATCAGTAAACGAGGGAGATTTGAATTGAATGGTTTCATTTTTTTGATTTTTGTAAGATTGAGGTTAACGAATTTCAACGTATTCCGAAAAGTAAAAGCGGCTAATAACCCGGAGGCGATTTAGCCGCTCTGAATCCGGATAAAAAATCCAGATTTACAAACCATATCTTGATTGTTTTTTGGCGTTATAGTTCTAAGCAGTCTAGTCGCTTAAAATTAGCATTGGAGGTGTACCCGAGGATTTGATGGTTTGTAAATCTTACGATTATTTTAGAACCTGTCCAAATTTTGTTTTCGATTGCGAAAAAGCTCAATTTAAGATTCTGAGGAAGCGTTTTTGTCTTTTCATAGCCTTAGCTATGGGAATACAAAAATGTGAATTCAGGTTCTTAAAGTGTGATTTTGCAGCCCGAAGGATAAACTTTGGACAGGTTCTTACTATTGTAAACTTACCAGAGAAGAACAATGCAGGCAAAGACAGATTTGAATTAAAATAATATTGATTTGGAAAATTATTTTTTATAAAAAATTGATTATGAGTAGATTAGTGGATTGTAAAATAATAAACAAAATTCGTATTTTAGATGCTGGTTTTACTTGTTTTTAGTAAAAGCTTAACACTCCAAAAAATAAATCATGCAAAAAAGTAAGCTCCTTCGATCTTTGTGTATTTTAAATGCAGAAGAAATGAAAGGTTTTTATTCATTTTTACAATCTCCGTATTTTAATACTAATTCGAATATTGTGAAACTACATCGAGTTTTGCATCCTTACCATCCGGATTTTCAATCACCTAAGTTAGATAGAGAAAAGGTATTTCAAAAAATATTTCCAGGGAAGGCTTATGCGCATCAGCAAATGTTGAATCTGATGTCAGAGGTGAATGGATTGTTAGAGCAATTTTTAGTGCTTAGGCAAATGGAAGAAAAAGAGTTTTTACAACAAAAGTTATTGCTAGAAGCTTATGCTAAGCGACCGAATTCTTATACTACTTTTTTAAAAAAATATAAGCGATTAGAAGATGTATTAGAGGGTCTACCTTACCGAGATGCTATTTATTTTCAAGAAAAAATGGAATTGAGTCTTTTGTATTACGATCATCCAAATACTCAATTGCAGAAGAATGATAAAGGCACATTGTTCAATGCTATGGAGTATTTTGAAGCATATAAAAAGTTGACTAGCATAAAATTAAAGTGTGCTCAGAATGCTCGTCAAAAAACAATCCAGAATAAACAAGTTTTGCAAATTCGAAATGCTGGAGAAGAGGTGTTATTAAATTTGTATATGCGATTGGAAAAGTTTCAACGTTCTGAAAAAGAAGAAAATTTCAATGCTCTGCTAAATGAATTTGAATCGAGTATTCAATTATTAAGAAATAAGGATAAGAGTAATGTCCTAAAAATTTTGACCAACTATTGTACTCGCCAAACAAATAGCGGGCATACTCGGTTTTTTAATACCTTATTAAAATTATATAAACTTGGTTTAGAAACTAATTGTATAGTTGTTCATGATAAAATAGGAAGTACTACTTTTCATAATATCGTATCGGTTGGCGCAATCTGTAAGGATTTTGATTGGACTGAAGAATTCATAGAAAACTTTCAAATGTATTTGGAACCTAGAAGAAAGGTTGAAACTGTTTCTTTAGCTTTAGGTGGTTTACTCTTTGAAAAAAAAGAATATGATCGAGTAATAGAAGAAATGCAGTGCTCTTTTAAAGAACCAATGGATGTTATAAAATCGAAAGCCTTGTTGATTAGGTCTTGGTTCGAGTTGTGGATGAAAGATCAAAGTTATTTTGATTTTCTTGCTACTCAATTGGAAACTTTTGAAAAGTTCATAAGGAGAGATCAGTCTGCATCTGAAAATCTGAAAAGCGGATTCTTAAAATTTATTGGCTTTACAAAAAAGATTTTGAGCATTGAAAGAGATAAAAAAATGCTAATTGACTTATATCAAGAGATAGAAGAACAATCGAATCTTGTATTTAAAAAATGGCTATTCGAAAAAATAGAAGGTTTAAAGTAGGGTTACTGTAGACTTTTTTCAACTATAAAAAATGGACTAACCATTATGATTTAGCCTAGCTTAAGCCTTGCAAAATCATTATGGTTTTAGCTCAGGCTGTAAAATAGAAGTATTATCAAAAAAGTGTACAGTAACCCTAAAAACTATCCCATTACCGTCTCTTCAATAATGATCGAACTCGCAGTTCCATTACATACCGTATAAAAATGAAATTGATAAACTCCTGGTGCTAATCCTGAAAAAGAAATCTCAGATTTGCTACTGGAAAAGGTTTGGCTAGTTTGACCATCTTTGGTGTAATAAACCGCATATCCTGAAAATGAATTGCCACAATCATCCCAATCAAAGTCGATGGCATTATGGCTTTGTGAAGTTACGGTTAGATTAACTGGAGCTCCGCAGTTGAAATTTTGACAAGATTCCGTATTCGAAAATCCAAAAGAAGAAATACATAAAATAACAAACGAAAAAAATAAAGTTTTCATAAGAGAAAAGGTTTATAGGCTTAGCTGTGACCATTGCACAATTAAGCTGGGGTTAAAAAATAAGCTTAGTGGTTTAGAATATTCAGAGCATAGTTTGCCCCTTCCGCCCGTAGGCAGTTTCCTGAGTTTTTTAAAAAATGAGCATCTTCTCAGACGCTCTAATTCATGATCATATTCTTATGAAACAAAGATGCAGTAGGTTAGACTTTTCGTCTTGTACTCAGCTTTCAAATGCTTGGACTGAGCTTGCAAAATGTGAAAAAGGGCTTGGATTGGGATTACAAAAAGGATGAAGCTTAAAGTTTAAATTTCTGATTTTCAGTTATTTACGAATATCGCTAGGTGGTTTGCCAAATTCTTCTTTAAAAGCACGTGAAAAATAAGCTGGATCGGAAAATCCAACATCATATGCAATTTCGGAGATGTTGAGGGAGGTGTTTTTGAGGAGTTCTAATGATTTTTGTAAACGATAAGATCGAATAAAGAGGGTAGGTGTCTTTCCTGTAAGCGCTTTGAGCTTGCGATAGAGTTGCATATTACTGAGATGTAGTTTTTTGCAAAGTATTGCATTGGTTAAATTGGAATCATTAAGGTGTTCATCAATTGCTAGGCTGATTTTTTGAAGAAAGATTTCTTCGAGGCTGGGAGGTAGATTTTTTTCAGGTTTGGAGATATTAATAATACTGGCACTATGTTTTTGCTGGAGTGCTTTTCGCAATTCTAACAATTTTTCCAAACGGACGAAAAGTTCTTCCTTATCAAAGGGCTTCATCAAATAAGCATCAGCTCCGTATTTCAATCCGGTAACCTTATCTTTCTGTTGGGCCTTTGCAGTCAAAAGAATAATAGGTATATGACTGGTACGCTCATCGGACTTGAGTGTTTGACAAACCTCATAGCCATCTTTTTCTGGCATCATGACATCGCTGATGATGATGTCGGGAATGGTTTTAAGTGCAAGATCAATTCCTTCTTGTCCATTTTTAGCAAGAAGAATATGGTATTTGTGATGTAGTAAACTTTGGATATAAGTAGCAACATCTTTATTATCCTCAATAAGCAAAACCTGTGTTTTATCTGCTGGAGAAATGGCTAGTTCATCGGCTGTTGCTGCGGAGGTAGAATCCATAGCAGGGACATATTCCGAAATACTAGCTTGGGTAGTTTCGAAGCGAGCATTCAAACGCGGAGTTGTTTCTGCTTTTTTTAAAGGTAGGAGAATAGTAAACTGGGTGCCTTCTCCAAGATTACTTTTTACCGCAATAGTTCCTTCCATCATTTCTATCAATTCTTTGGTTAGAGCAAGTCCGATGCCTGTGCCTTCTCCCTTCCGAGTTGTTGAACTATCGGCTTGATAAAAGCGATCAAAAATATGTGCTTGATCTTTTATACTCATTCCAATCCCTGAGTCTTTGACTTTTATATGGAGGTAAATTATACCGCTTTTATCTTTAGGCTCGACCAGTAAATGCACCTTACCTTCTGCTGGAGTAAACTTCAAAGCATTAGATAGCAGATTATAGAGGATGTGCTGAATTTTGACCTCGTCAAAATCCATGATTAACTGATAAGTATTGGCTTCAAAAACCAAGTTGATGTTTTTTTCCTGAGCCATTGAATAGAAAGACTCCGTTAAGTATCGTAGATAACTGATAATGTCACCTTGCACGATATCCATCTTCATAGATCCGGAATCCAACTTTGATAAGTCCAATAATTGATTGATTAGACGAAGTAGATTTTTGCTATTGCGGCGGATAAGATTTCGTTCTTGTCGTTCCGCTGGTAAATTGTCCGCCATACCCATGATGACGGTGAGTGGCGTTCGAAATTCATGGGTGATATTGGTGTAGAGTCTGGTCTTTAAATTGTCAAGTTCCAGCAGTCGCTTAGATTCTGTTTTTGCTAATCTTCTTTTGAGCTCATACTTCCAGATGCCAATAATTGTACCTGCAATCAGTATGAAGTAGAGGAGATATGCCCACCATGTTTGCCACCAGGGAGGACTGATGTTGACTTCTACAGAAGCGTGATTTTTACTCCACACACCTGAAGCAGATTTTGCTTTTACTTCAAAAGTATAATCTCCCGGACTAATATTGGTAAAGTGAAAAGAGTTGTTGACTCCGTTGTTTTGCCATTCTTGTTGAAGCGGTAGGAGCCTGAAAAAATATTCAGTTTGCTTAGATTTATAAAAAGAAGACATACTAAAACTAAAACCAAAATCAGCCTGATCGTAACTAAGTTGAATAGATGATGTGTATCGAAGATTTTTCTGGAGAAACGAATTTTGATTTCCTGTTAATTGTGGTTTTAAGTTAAGAAAAAAATCAAGTAAATGAACTTCTGCTTGTTCTTGATTGAGATAAAGACTATCCGGATGAAAACGAGCGATTTTTTTTAAATTAATATTGAAGTACACATTGCCATCACGATCGATTTCAAGTTGACGGACAATTTTTCTACCTTTTATCGGAAAACCATCTTCTATATTATAGTTGGAAAAAGTATTTGTAGTCCAGTCATATTTCTGTAAACCTTTGTCTGTACTTATCCATGATTGACCATGTTTGTCGTCTTTTATATATCGTATGCTAGCATGAAGCAAACCCTCTTTTTCCGTCAGATAAAAAAAGCTATCTTTTTCAATATTGTAAACGGCTAGCCCGATGCTTGTGCCAACATAAAATCTTCCATTTGAACCTTCGTACTGAGATCCGCTAACATTATATTTTTTACCCGCTCTGGTCTTAAGGTTGTATCGAAAAAGCTGAGTGTCCCCATTGATGCTACCCCATAGTTGATTTTTATTATCAAAATAAATATTGGCGTAGGAGAACGGAAGATTCGCCAAGTCCGGGAAAGCTTCCTGAAGTTGAGGGTAAACATTAAGCCATTCACCTTTCGATTCATCAAGGTATGAAAGTCCATTCCAAATTTTTCCTTCTCGATCTACTGTTACGTATAAACTGTGATTGGGGTTTATTGGAACAGTTTTTAGTTCACCTGTTTTTAAATGGTAAGATTGAATATTTGAAGCATTCCATATCCACAATAAGGTATCCCCTCGAATTGCTAAGCTAGGAATAAATATGCTTCCTGGACCAATTGGTAATTTTTCAGCAGTAATTTTTTGTTGTTTAGTATCATAGATTATTCCTCCCTGATGAAAGTCTCTGATTAAGACACGATGGTCGTCTAAGGTAATATATTCCATTGCTTCAATATCACCTACAAGCTCAAAAGGATTTGTTTGAGTATGAGCCATTGCTAAGCCAAATCCTCCGGTATTGACAAAAAGATTATCGAAACTGTCAATGAGAATATCTTCCGGAGTAACCGGAGGCAAAGAAAGCGGATCATCTGGATCATTCTGATATAAAACAGAAACTTGTTTATCCGGATAATAACGTAGAATACCAATATTATTAGTTAACCATATTTCACCATTATTACCTTTAGCGAAACTAATAGGTTTAAATTTGTTTGATAACCAAGGACGTAAACTGAGGTCTTCAAAACTTTTTTTTATCGGATCAAATTCCCAAAGTTTTGTAGAAGCAGCAATCCATATTTTGCCATTTGGCAATTCTAAAAGATCTGTAACATATCCTAGAGATTGCTTTTGGTTTACTTTTTCAAAGCGATCTTGTCCTTTTATTTTAGAATGTAGTCCATTCCTGTCTCCAATCCAGGTGTCTCCGTTTGTCGTTTGTAAAAATGCATTGGAAGCCTGAAAGTAGCCATTAAAATTTTCGGATTGATTCGTTTTTTCATCCCATCTCGCTACACCATTATCACCACCGTACCATATGTTACCTTGTTGATCTTTTTTGATAAATAAAATATGTGCCTGTAGAATATTATCATTTTCTTTGATGATAGGATTGAAAGTTGAAAAAGTCTCTTTTACTTTATCCAAAATATATATCCCTCTGACATCAGTGCCAATCCAGATGTTTTTGTTATTGTCTTCTTCAAGTACCGTTAGTAAATTACTAGGAATACTGTTTGGATTAGAAGGGTCATGCTTATAATTTTTGAAGTGCTCTCCATCAAAACGAGACATCCCATTATAAGTAGTGACCCAGACGAAACCTTCATCATCTTTTAAAATAGAATTATGAAAAGAGGTGCCTGTATGTGTAAAGCCTTCTTCAATCGTATAAATCTGAAAATGTAAATTTTGCCCGAAACTAATGCAGGAGATAAAGAGGTTTAAAAATGTTAAAAATAATAAGCGCAAGGTTTTTTTTGGTTACTTACCGTTAGTGTAATAGTTTTTTCTAGTTCTTATAATCAATTAGTTGGTTTTTTGTCATTTCAAAATCTTCTCCCACTTCAACAAGTCATACCGCATTCCCTTACTCAAAAAATAAAATTCCCGACTTCCTTTTGGCAAGTTTCTATACTCCTTTTTATCCGTTGACCACATTTTTCCATCGTAGACAGCAACATAGCTTTCACCGATCACCTCAAACTCATTTCCCTGAACAAC
>CAKZTD010000309.1 GCA_937921595.1 uncultured Saprospiraceae bacterium | reverse complement strand
TGAACTAAAGTAAGAATAGCAATTAAAATGAGATGTTATTTGTAAGATTTACAATAACTCTTCAAAAAGCTAAACCCCAAAAAACAAATAGGTGTGATTTACAGCCTGATACTCAATTGAGTATCAGGCTGTTCTTTTTTTATAAAAGTGAGGTCCGATTTATTCCTTTTTTAAACATACTTTACGGAAATCGAACATTTCTTTTACCGTTCAGAACATAAAAGCTACCATTCAGAACATTAGGCCCTTTCAATTTTACTTCATTAGACAAATGCCTTACATTTAAATTATTATTATTATAATTTTTTCAATCATACTCTCTAGCAGATTTTAAATGGCCTGATGTTCCAAAGAGCATCAGGTCATTTTTTGTTAAGTTAGACATAAAAAATATAGGCAGGTTCTTTTAATTCCATTGAAAATATTAGTTTTGACAGATTAGATTTTAATAAAAATACATTTATGAATAAAGTAGTCGCCAATGCTGAAGAAGCAATCAAAGGTATCCATGATGGAATGACACTCATGCTTGGAGGATTTGGCCTTTGTGGAATTCCAGAAAACTGTATCTCTGCGATGGTCAATTCAGGTGTTACCAATCTGACTTGCATTTCCAATAATGCTGGAGTTGATGATTTTGGTCTGGGTTTGTTATTACAAAAAAAGCAGATCAAGAAAATGATTTCTTCCTATGTTGGAGAGAATGATGAATTTGAAAGACAAATGTTAAGCGGAGAGCTTGAAGTCGATCTGATTCCTCAGGGATCTTTAGCCGCAAGATGTCATGCAGCTGGAGCAGGTATCCCCGCATTTTTCACTCCTGCCGGATATGGAACGGAAGTCGCCGAAGGAAAAGAGGTTCGTTATTTTAATGGAAAACCGCATATTTTGGAACACGCTTTTCATGCTGACTTTGCTATCGTAAAAGCTTGGAAAGGGGATCGTTTTGGAAACTTAGTTTTCAAAGGTACCGCTCGAAATTTCAACCCTGCTATGGCCATGGCTGGAAAGATCACCATCGCTGAAGTCGAAGAGATTGTAGAACCAGGTGAATTGGATCCAAATTTCATTCATACGCCAGGTGTCTTTATCCAAAGAATTTTCCAAGGTAAAGATTATGAAAAACGGATCGAGCAAAGAACGGTGAGGCCGAAAGCTTAAGAGATTTTGGAAACACGTTCCATCTAATTATTTATTTTTAAATTATTAAACGTTTTCAATGTTAGATAAAACAGGAATTGCAAAAAGAATCGCGAAGGAATTACAAGACGGATGGTATGTCAATCTTGGGATTGGAATTCCAACCCTTGTTGCCAATTATGTTCCCGATGGATTGAACGTAGAGTTTCAATCTGAAAATGGAATTCTCGGAATGGGAGCTTTCCCTTTCGAAGGAGAAGAAGATGCGGATATGATCAATGCAGGAAAACAAACGGTGACCATCAACCCAGGTGGCTCTATTTTCGATTCCGTTACAAGTTTCGCAATGATAAGAGGTGGGCATGTTCAACTCACGGTACTTGGAGCAATGGAAGTTTCGGATACTGGAGATATTGCCAATTGGAAGATCCCTGGAAAAATGGTCAAAGGTATGGGTGGAGCGATGGATCTTGTGGCTTCAGCTGATAACATTATCGTAGCGATGATGCATACGAATAAACGAGGGAAGTCAAAGCTTTTACGTCAATGTTCACTTCCTTTAACTGGAGTAAAATGCGTCAGAAGAGTCGTGACAAATCTCGCTGTGTTGGACATTACTCCAAATGGTTTTAAGCTTATTGAAAGAGCTCCAGGTGTCAGCGTTGAAGACATTCAAAATGCTACCGAAGGAAGATTGATCGTTGAAGGGGATATTCCGGAGATGAGTTAATTACGTCATTATATTCTTTTAGCAAACAGAATTCAAAAGATACTTTTTAACTTTTCTGATCCAATAAAAGCGGTACCTTTAGTAGAGTATGCTAAATGATACGCTCAACATTCAAAAACACCGACCAAAGATTTTGCATCATTATATTGAAAGCTTCAATATTTATCGATTCAATGATGATAGGGATATTCAGTTATTTCCCAAAGGTGTTTTTGAATTGGTCTTCCAAAGTCATGATGATTTCCAGCACAATACTGCCTATAGTGCTGGCTGGAAAATGAGACCTCAAAACTTCATCGGTGGCCTTCACAATAAATCTTACCATGTCAAACCCAATGGCAAAAAGAACATCTGTGTTGTCGTCGAATTCAAACCCAATACTGCCAAATATTTCATTCCATACAAACTAGATAATTTTCAAAACGCTGTCATTGATATTTTTGAAATATGGGGAACTGATGCCATTAATTTATCTCAAAAAATCGCAAAAGAAAAATCAGATCAAAACAAAGTCAATCTTTTAGAATCTTTTCTGGTTGATCGTTTTATTTCTCAAAAGACATCAGCCATTGATCATGCTTTGTTTAGTATTTTAAACTCAAGAGGTTTTATCGAAATCAATACATTAGCAAGTGAAGCAACATTGAGTGCTGCCCAATTTCGAAAAAGATTCAAAGAAGAAATAGGCATCTCCCCTAGTCAATATTGCAAAATAATTCGCATCAATACGACCCTCTCCATTTTTGAAAATAATTTTCAAAACTCACTTACAGAATTA
>CAKZTD010000308.1 GCA_937921595.1 uncultured Saprospiraceae bacterium | reverse complement strand
CTTAATGTGGTCTTCCAAAAACGACTGAATAAATTTTCCTTTAAACTATTGTATGAAAATGAAAAGAAAATATTCGGGCAAATATTAAAAGCACCCTTGGTCAAATTGGAAAAATTTGGGCCTAAACGATTCTTTACAATTGTAGAAGATATCAGAACATTTTCCTTATTGCCATATACCGTTACTCATACGGTGAATTCAGTGTTGATGTTGGTTTTGTGTCTGATCTATATGTTCACACTCTCCATAGCTTCTGCTATGATTGTACTTGTTCTAATTTTTATGGTTGCAGCTTGTTACTTTTTTGTTACGAATTCGATGTCAAAAAAGGTAGCTACTTTAAGAGAGTATAATGAACATTATTATCAGTATGTTGACGATGTAATGAACGGATTTAAAAAGTTAAAAATCAATTTTTTTAGAAGAGAAAATTTACTCAATAAATTTTTGATACCAAATAGAGATCAAGCAGGAGCTTTAGATTTTGAAATAAGTTATATCTTTTTATCTATAAATTTGATCAGCCAGTATGGCTTATATTTTGTAATGGCGGTAATCTTATTTCTATTGCCAGGATTAGGTCTTTTAGGTAGAGAAGACGTGATTGCTTATGTCGTAATTCTTTTATTTATCTCTGGACCAATCAATAGCCTGATCAACCTTCAACAATTGTATACTAGATTTATAGTAGCGAATCGAAGAATAAAAAAATTCCTGATAGACTTTAAAATAACCAAAATGGAAACTCTTCAAGCAGAAATAATCAAAGAAAAATTTCATTCTCTTAAATTCGATAATATTTCATTTTCTTATGAAAAAGAGAATGAAGATCAAACAGATGAAGAAACTTTTGCATTGGGACCAATCAATCTAGAAATTAAGAGAGGAGAGACTATATTTATAGTCGGTGGAAATGGTTCTGGAAAAAGTACTTTCGTAAATGTGCTCACCGGTTTATATGAACCTACTGGAGGATCTATTCATCTAAACGGAATACCACAAGAAGAAGCAAAAGATAATTTACAGAATGTGATTGCTGCTGTTTTTACCAACAATCATATATTCTCTCATAACTATGATAATTATGAAATAACGAATAATCCAGAGTATAAGCAACTATTGAAAATGATGCAAATGGATAATGTCGTGACAGATGATTCGGAAGCATCTGCAAGAAGAAAATTTTCAAAAGGGCAAAGCAAAAGGATGTCTATGATCTTTGCTCTTTTAGAGAAAAAACCAATTCTTATTCTTGATGAATGGGCGGCAGATCAAGACCCACATTTTAGAAAATACTTTTATGAAGTATTGATTCCTCGCTTAAAGAGAAAAGGAAAAACCATTATTGCGGTTACACATGATGACGCTTATTTCCATCAAGCAGATCGTGTTATTAAATTTGATTACGGACAGATTGTTAAAGATGTACCTGTAATTAAAAAAGAAGAACTCACTCCAAATCTTTGGGCTTAATTCCCAAGCGATTTACCTGTTTTTTGTATTCAAAATGAATCCCTCTGGATTTCTATTATTCTAAGTGCTCAGCATGTCGCTGTACTTAGCCCTAATCTTTATTGTCCATACTTTAATACTTAATATCATGAAATTGACCCTACCTCAACAAGATGTTTATTTTGAACAATTACTTTATCCTAATGAACCGATCTATAATATCGGAGCTAAAATAGCTATTACGGGGCCACTTTCTGTTGATCTTATGCGCAAGGCTTATTTAGCTTTGATTGATCAACATGATGCTTATAGATGTATCATCACTGGAACTCAGGATCAGGTTGATATTGATGTCGTTGATAATCATAATTCCAAATTGAAATATCTAGATTTTTCTAGAAAGAAAAACGCAGATGAATATGCCTTGGATTTTATGCAAGATAATTTTACAATACCTTTCGACCTTAATGCAAGAGAGTTATTGCATCAATTTATTTTGATTAAAATCAGTGATGATTTTCATTATCTATATTCTGTATACCATCATATTATTACAGATGGATGGGGGACTTCATTAATGTTTCAACGGTTTGTGAAAAATTATAATGAGCTTTCCGAATTTGGAGAGATACAAACCGAATATCCGTATTCCTATTTAGATTTTGCTGAAGATGATGCGGCCTATTCTTGCTCTGAAGATTTTTTAGAAGCTAAAGAATATTGGGTTGAAAAATTTGAAAAACTCCCAGAGCGTTTTCTTGAAAAGATAGATGAGACTAAGAATATTAATAAGAGTAGTCGTAAAGAATTGGTCATCAAAAGAGCCGATTACAATTTACTGGGACTGAAAGCTAAAGAATGTAAAGTGTCAACCTTTAATATGATTCTGGGTGTTTTGTTTCTCTATTTTTCTAGAAAACATCAGAACAATGATTTTGCTATAGGCTTGCCTGTTTTAAATCGAGGTAAATCCGTTTTTAAGAAAACGGTAGGTCTCTTTATGGGGGTTTCTGCATTGCGAATGGAAATTGATTCAGATAGTACTTTTGAAGAATTCGTACAACAAATCAGGCAACAACTTCGACAAGATTATCGACATCAACGTTTTCCGCTTGGAAAAATAATTAAGGAGCTTAATGCTTTTTACGAAAAAGATCGATTATTTAATATTACACTTTCCTATGAAAGACAAAATTACTCAGACCATTTTCAGAATACAACTACTAAAGTAATTCCTTTGTCTCATGAATCAGAGAGAGTAGCCTTAGCTGTATATATTCGAGAATTTGATGAACAAGAAGATGTTAAAGTTGACCTAGACTATAATCTTAATTATTTTACAGAAGAATCAATAACTCAGCTAAGTAGTCATTTGAATCATTTGATTGCTCAAGTTACTCAGGATACAGATGTGAAAATAAAAGACTTCTCTTATTTATCAGAAGCTGAAGAAAGACAAATTATTACAAATTTTAACAAGACAAAAGTAGACCTTCCTAAGCGAAGTAATTTATTGTCATTGTTTAATAAACAATCTGAAAAAGATAGTAGTAAAGTTGCAATTAGTGACCAAGAATTATCTTACACTTATCATAAAGTAGATGTACTATCTGATAGAGTAGCGAATTATCTGAACCTGTATTTAAGTGATGATGAAAAATCTCCAGTTGCGGTTTTGATGAATCGTTCTGTAGACTTAATCGTGATCTTATTAGGAGTATTAAAATCAGGTAGAGCGTTCATACCTTTAGATCCTGGATTTCCAGAAGAGCGAATCAAACACATTATTGATCATAGCGAAGTTACTTGTGTTATCGCTGATGATATATATGGCGATATCAATACTTCAGTAGATGCGTATTTGAAATCTAGGGTAATGATTAGTACTGATTTGCCTGTCGAAGAAGGATTAGCAAATACGATTAAACCATCAGATACGGCGTACATTATTTATACTTCCGGTTCCACAGGAAAGCCTAAAGGAGTAGAAATAAGTCATGGATCTTTGGCTAACTTTCTATTGAGTATGCAAAAGAAACCTGGAATCAATGTTGATGATTTACTGTTTTCTGTAACGACTCAATCTTTTGATATTTCTATTCTTGAATTTTTTGCACCATTAATTTCAGGAGCTTCTATTTATATTGCCAATAAGGATTTGTTGAATAGTCCAATGGATATTTTGAATAAAATAGAAGAGGTAAATCCTACTGTGATGCAAGCAACGCCTAGTTTCTATCAAATGCTTTTTAACGCAAACTGGACAGGGAATAAAAAAATGAGAATTCTTTGTGGCGGGGATTTACTTAGTAAATCTTTAGCAGAAAAATTAATAGCTAATTCAGCAAAGGTATGGAATATGTATGGGCCAACAGAGACTACAATTTGGTCGAGTATTAAAGAAGTGAAAGAACCTTCTGATGCTTCAAATATTGGGAAGCCAATTAATAATACATCGTTTTATGTTTTGGATAATTATTTAAAACCACTTCCTGTTGGGAGTGTTGGAAATATCTATATCGGAGGAAAAGGACTGGCCAAGGGTTATTATAAAAATAATGACTTGACTAAGGAGAAATTTGTTGGTAACCCATTTCGTAAGTCTGGAAAGATCTATGAAACTGGCGATCTAGGGAAGTGGAATGCTAAAGGAGAAATTGAATTCTTAGGTAGAAATGATAATCAGGTGAAAATTAGGGGATACCGAATTGAACTAGGAGAAATAGAAACAAAGTTAAATCAATTAGAAGTAGTTGAATCGTCTGTAGTAGTCGCTAGAAAGAAAAAAAATCAAGAAGCATGGTTAATGGCTTTTGTCGTTTTGAAAAATAAAAATGCTGACTTATCTCTGATGTTAGAGTTGTTAAGAAAAGAACTTCCAGGGTATATGATTCCTTATTCGATAATACCTATGAAAAGTTTTCCTCTTACGCCTAATAATAAAATAGACAGGAAGAGTCTTATGCTACATTCGGTAGAGAGAAGAGTAACACCAACAATTTTAAAACGACCAAAAACAGAGGTAGAAGAAATGCTGTCTACTTTTTATAAAGAAGTGTTGGAGTTAAATAACCCAGTGGAAATGAGTTCAAATTTTTTCTCACTTGGAGGTCACTCTCTCAATGCTGTTAAGTTAATTAGCTTAGTGAGTAAGAACCTTGGATATCAACTTTCACTAAGACATGTTTTCGAATATCCGACGGTGTATGCTATGGCTTCTTTTCTTGAAACAAAAAAACCGAATAACTTTTTCAAACTTGATTTGGTTGAAGAACAAGATTATTATCCTGTAAGTTCTGCTCAATATGCTATCTGGTTGGCTGCTCAGCAAAGAGAGAAATCTATTGCTTACAACATGCCCGCAGCTTTTGAAATAGAAGGCGAATTAAAGTTGGATGTTTTAGAATTGGCATTTACTAAATTGATCGAAAAGTATGAAATCCTTAGAACTAATTTTGTAGAAGTTAAAGGACAACCTCAACAAAAGATTTTAGATTCATCAAATGTAAAATTTGAAATTAGTAAGTCGACATTTACAGAAGACAGTTTTCAAGAAGGAATACAAAAGTATTTAGAAAAAGAATTTGACTTAGAAAACCATTTATTAGTCAAGTTAGGATATTTTCAAAGTGACCGAAATACTTCTTGTTTAGTGTTTTGTACACATCATATTATTATGGATGGATGGTCTTTGGAAGTGTTGATTAATGAATTAGTCCAAACTTATCAGTTACTGATTTCTGGAGTAGAAGTAGGGAATAAAAATCTAAATTTTCAATTCAAAGATTATCTCGGATGGCAAGATAAAATTGAAAAAGAAAATGCGAAAGCTAATGAGGAATTTTGGAGTGACTATTTAAATGGTTATCAATGGAATAAGACAAGCTTTGTACCAAAAAGTAAATCCAAGGATGATCACCATTCGGCTAATTATAATTTTACCTGGAGTGAGGATCAATATAAAAAACTGAATCAGGTCGCACAACAATCGGAAGTTTCTCTACATACTTTATTAGTTGCTTCTTTTAATCTGTTATTGTTCAAGAATTATAATAATAAGGATGTTTGTATAGGTACTGTAAATTCAGGTAGAGGGATAGGCGACTTGGATAATCAATTAGGAATGTTTGTAAAGACCTTGCCTTTAAGAACGAAGATTAATAATGATGATTCGGTTTTAGAGTTAATACAACAGACACATCAAAATCTTTTAAAAATTGATCAGTATCAAGATGTTCCTCGTACTATTCAAAGGACCACTCGACTCGATGTTTTGTTTGCTATGCAAAATCATAAATTCAATTATGAAAGAGTTGAACTGGATGAGGATTTAGATCTTCATTCTATTCCGATAAAACCTAATTATAGCAGAATTCCGCTACTGGTTAATTTCTCAATCGTCAATGATTGTTTGCAAGGGAAAATCAATTTTAGTCTCAATTATTTTGATGAAGAAACAATAGAATTCTTAATGCTAAAATATGAGGCATTATTGAATAAAATTATCAATAATTCAGAAGTACTAATTGATGATTTAGATATTAACCTTTCTCTTGAAAATAAAAAAGTTGTAGAAATTGGTTTTAATTTTTAATAATCTGTTTAAAATTTAAACAGGCTCTAAGTGCCTGCTTTGGCTTTGCGCTTAAGTTGAAGAATGTTGCTTTGGGGTTATCTATGTTTGAAAGTCTAAGCTATAATTAATTTATAGTGGAGACTTTCAAACTAGAATTTGATATACCCCTTCGAGGCTTTTATTTGAAAAGGTAAATAATTATTCCTGTTTAAAAAGTAAAGAATCAAAAATCATGAAAAATAATAAGTACTCTTTTTTGCTAGTTGTTTTATGTTTGCTACTATGCAATATATTGGTAATTGGACAAGAGGTAAAATTTGAATATTCAAAATCTTTTTACCCTACTTGGGATGCCATAGAAAACGATAGCATTACATGGGGACATCTGTTGGTCCCTGAAAATTGGGATGCTAAAGAGAGCAATCAAATTGAAATTGCAGTTGCAATAATAAAAAACACTGGTAACCTTGATGATGCAGAATCAACTGTTTTTATTCAAGGAGGACCAGGAGCAGGAAGTATCCAAAATATGGATCTTTGGTTGTATCATCCGCTACGTAAGACGAATGATATAGTCATTATGGATATTAGAGGAACTGGAAATTCAAAGCCACGTCTATGCCCTGGATTAGGCAAGACTTTAATGAAAATAATAGCTAAAAATCAAACTGCTGAAGAAGATGAAAAAGAAAAAACGGCCGCGGCACTAGCTTGTAGAAAAGATTTAATTGTTCGTGGAGTAGATGTAAGTGCTTATCATAGTTTATCTGTTGCAAAAGATCTTCATGCTTTAAAAGAGTATTTGAATATAAAGGAATGGAATGTATATGGAGTGTCCTATGGTACTTATATGGCTCAAGTATACGCCAGTAATTTTCCCAAAGATATTAAGACTCTGGTTTTAGATTCTTCCATATCTGATATTTCTAATTATTATACCTTGAATACGAGAAACTATATTAATAGTCTTTCCAAAGTTTTTGAAAAGTGTAAAAACGATCCGGAGTGTAATGTTCAGTATCCAGATTTGGAAACTGTATTTTATAAAACAATAAAAGATTTAAATGAGAATCCTCTTACCGTAGCGACATCTAAGGAGGACGAAACATTTACATACAATGCGGAAGATTTTAAAGTTGCAGTTCAACAAGCACTCTATCATAAACAGTTAGTTGAGGTTTTACCTTTGTTGATTTATCAATTTCAGGATAGGAATGAAGAGGCTTTAAGTAATTTGGTGAGTGCTTTTGGGAGTTTGCTTCGTATGGATTACGGACTGTATTATTGTGTAAGTTGTAATGAAGTTTTACCGAATAATGATATTTCAGAACTTAATCGTGAAGCTTCGAAATATCCGGAACTGCAAGGAGCTATTTCTTTTTATAAATCAGATTTTAAGGTCTGTGATAAATGGAATTTAGAACTCAACGATTCTTTATTACTGCATCATGATTTGGAAGGTCTCCATGAACTTGATGCTCCTGTAATGATTTTAGCAGGAGAATTTGATCCAATAACTCCTGCCTCAAATGGAGAAGAAATAGCGGATAGCTTTTCAAATGCTTTAGTCATAAATGCACATACCTACGGTCACGTACCTGGCTTTACTAAGATCGGAAATGATCTAGTTGAAACCTTTGTTGCAAACCCCGGTCAAAACGTAAACTTAGAATCATTTAATAATGCACCAGCCTTGTCTTTTGCAAAAAGTATAAAACTAAATGGAGGAGTTTCGCAGATGGGAAAAAGTTTTAATAATATAGATATATTTTTTGTCATTCCTTTAGCTATTGCTCTACTCTTGATGTTGTTTTTTGTAGGTGTTCATCTATTCAATTTAGTGAAAGGAAATTATGAAGAACGTTCTGATAAGTTGGTGAGAGGTTTTGGTTTATTGACCTCTATTGTAGGGGTAAGTGTCTTGATCGGTTTTATATTAGCCGTGATAAAAGTATCTGGAATTAATTATTATATTCTTGCTTTCGGCTTACCTGATAATTACAATTACTTATACATTGGTTTGTTTGTCTTTATCTGTTTGGCGGCAATTACTACAATTGGTTTTTTTACTCAAATCAAGAAGCTCAAAGAAAGAAGTGTTCTCTTTTCTTTAATTTTTTCACACATTGTTTTCGCTGTTTATTTTCTTTATTGGGGAATCATATAAGACTTGTGTTTAGCTCATGTTTGTTATCTATAATGTAAAAATAAGTAAAAATGAAAAATACCATTTTACTCGATAAGTTCAAGATGTTTGTTAAGGATCTACCCTCTGAAATTCCAAGTGTTTTGACGTTGGACAAAGAGGTTTTACCTGAACTTTTTCATGCCTTTGAATATCCAATCAGTTCTTGGCCTGTTTTATTGAACAAGGATTTAACAAAAAAAATAAACGAGATTTCTACAGCGATTCCAAGCTTGTTAGCTCAAATTCCAAAATTGTATTTTGAAAATGATGTTAAGAAAATTGCAGACTTCTATTTTAATGGCGATGAAATGTCTGCTCATTTTGCAATGATGTGCCTTAAGAAAAATATGGAAGTGAGTAGTCGATTAGACTTGTCTCTAACTAAAGAAGGATTTAAAGTTTTAGAGGTGAACATGGGGTCTTCGATAGGAGGCATGGAAATCCAAAATTTTGAACCACTAATTCGTAGGTTACACTTACCTCTTTCAGAATCTGATAAAGAAAATAATTTTATTTCAAAACCTACACAGTCTATTTATATAGAATTTATTGTTGATAAAATTCTACAGCATATTTCTAGCGATCTAAATGTAGTGAATGTGTTTTTAGCTACTGGTTTAGAAAAGGATAATCCTGTTAGAGCAACTGTCGATGAATTTTTTCATGGCCTTTTAAATCAAGAACTAGAAAAACGCTCGAAAAAAGGAAGTGTTTTTTCAGGAAATGTAAAAGAACTGAAGTTAGAAAATGAACAATTGAATTTTAATACAGAACCAGTTCATGCTGTTCTTGCATTTGACTTTTTAGTTTCGGAAGTCTCTATGGATTTGTTTAGAGCTTTGGCAATGAATAAAGTTTATTATCCTGATCATATGGGAACTACTCTATTAAGAGACAAGAGAAATTTAGCTATTTTATACCAGCTAGCTACTGAAAATCGGTTTGATGAAAGTAGTAATCAATTGATTTTAGAATGTATTCCGTGGACCACAAATTTAGAGGATAAAGAAGTGAAGTTTAAAGATGGAAATATTGGGATAATAGATTTATTGCTTCAAAATAAAAACCAATTTGTTATCAAAATTTCAGATGGACTTCAAGGAGATGATGTCTTTATCGGAAAAGAATTTGATATAGCAGCATGGGAGAAGGTGATCTATACTTCGCTTCATCGGAAGAAGTTTATTGTTCAGGAGTATTGTGAATCCATTGATCTCTTGGCACCAGATGATTCGAATAATTGGTTGCCTCATAAATTAGTATGGGGAGCTTTTGGCTTTGGAGAAAAATATGCAGGTGTTTGGGTAAGAATGAATGTGAGAGGGAAAGGGAAAGAGGTGATTAACTCTGCAACTGGAGCTAAAGAAGCAATTGTTTATGAAAGTTATTAAGTACTCCTTTTT
>CAKZTD010000307.1 GCA_937921595.1 uncultured Saprospiraceae bacterium | reverse complement strand
ATTGAACCTTCCGGAGCAACAACGGAAAAGAGAATGATCGATGCCATTTCTGATGGACTTCGTCAGTCTATGCAAAAACATGAAAAACTAGTTCTCATGGGACAAGACATTGCCGACTACGGTGGCGTTTTTAAAATCACCGATGGCTTTGTCAAAGAATTTGGAAAAGGTCGAGTAAGAAATACGCCACTTTGCGAAAGTGCAATTATTGGAATTGGGATTGGACTTGGACTGAAAGGTTATAAATCAATGATAGAAATGCAATTCGCAGATTTTGTTACCTGCGGATTCAATCAGATTGTTAATAATGCTGCCAAACTACATTACCGATGGGGACAAAATGTAGACATGGTGATCCGGATGCCTACCGGCGGCGGCGTTGGAGCAGGGCCTTTCCACTCGCAAAGTAATGAAGCTTGGTTCACTCATGTTCCGGGTTTAAAAGTCGTCTACCCTTCTAATCCAGTTGATGCAAAAGGACTCATTGCAGCAGCGATTAATGACCCAAATCCAGTGATGTATTTTGAACATAAAGCATTGTACCGTTCCGTCAATGCCGATGTTCCTGATGCTTATTACACCACGCCGATTGGAAAAGCTGCAGTAACAAGAAGTGGTAACGACGTATCTATCATCACCTATGGAATGGGCGTACACTGGGCTCAAAAAGTAGTAGAAGAGATGAATATCAATGCTGAAATCATAGACCTACGAACATTGGTACCTTTGGATTACGAATCGATTGAGGCGACTGTTAAAAAAACAGGAAAGGCCATTATCCTCCATGAAGACAATTTATTTGGAGGACTAGGTGGTGAAATATCTGCTCATATCACAGAGCATTTGTTTGAATATCTTGACGGTCCGGTTATGAGAAGCGCAAGTTTGGATACTCCAATTCCTTTCGCGGTTCCTTTAGAACAAAATTATTTACCAGTTGATCGTTTTAAAAGTAAGTTAGAAAGATTGTTAAGCTATTAATATTTTGTAATTTTGCGATCCAATTTAAAAAATCATTTCCTTTTAAAACATAGCGTTTTTAAAAGAATAAAAAATAAAAAAACAGAAGAATGAATTTAGATGAATATGTAGCAGTAAGCGGATTGCCAGGTGTTTTTAAAATGGTAGCTAATAGAAGCAACGGATTGATCGTTGCAGATTTAGATTCTGGAAAGCGAAAGTTTGCTCCAGCACGTAAACACCAATTCACTCCTTTAGCTTCTATTGGCATATACGCTGATGATGATACGGAAGAATTAAAAGTTGTTTTCCGATCAATGTTAGAAAAATTGGAGACAACTCCTCCTATCCCGACTAACTCCACAGGAGCAGAATTAAACGAATATTTTGGAGCAGTACTTCCTAATTTCGATCGAGATAAAGTACATGCTAGTGATATCAAAAAAGTGATCAAATGGTTTAATTTCCTAAATGATCGTAATTTGTTATCTTTAGAGGAAGAAGCTATTGCTGAAGATGCAGCTGGCGAAGAAGAATAAAAAGAGTCCCCTTACCCATTAACCATAGATGCTCTTTTTAATAAATGCTTAGACATAAATAATTTGTCTTTTTTAACAAGCATATTAATATTAAACACACTAAGAACCGGTTTAGATTTATCCTTTGATTTATCTAAACCGGTTCTCCAAGTTTGTAATGTTGCAAACTTGGAAAAGAGAGAAAACACATACTATGAGCGTCCTGTCCATTCCAGAACCTCGGAAGAGAAAATTTCTTCCAGAGGAATTCCGTATTACCGTATGGTCTAAACTGAAGCCTTACTATAACGAACTAGAGCGAAGAAGCATTAGTTCTGTCAACGATTTGGAACGTTGGATTTACGATTGGAATGAGATTAATGCGCTGTTCCGAGAGGAAGTCAATTGGAGATATATTCGCCTTTCCGTTGACATGGAAAACAATGACTCTAGCGAACTATATAATTATATCGTTCAACGAATCTTCCCTAAAGTTATCGAAGCAGATCATTTGCTGAATATCAAATTGATGGAATCGCCTTTTAAAAATCAATTGAACAAAGAGCAATTTTCCATTTATCTACGATCTATCGAAAATAATCTTGAGCTTTTTAGACCTGAAAATATTTCGCTTTCTTCTGAATTGAAAGTAAAATCGAAAGAGTATGGTAAAATGGTTTCTCAGATGATGATTGACTGGAAAGGGGAAAATCTAACGATGCAACAAGCAGCAAAATATCTAGAAAGTCTTGATCGAGGAGAAAGAGAAAAGGCGTTCAAAAAGATCTGGGAAAGATACTTAGTCTCTGAAGAAAACTTTGATGAATTATTTGAAGAATTAATAAGCCTTAGACATCAGCTTGCATTGAATGCTCAATTTGAAAACTTTAGAGATTACAAATTCAAAGCACTTGGTCGTTTTGATTATGAAGTAAAAGATTGTGAAAATTTCCACCAAAGCATTAAAGATCAAGTAGTTCCAACAATCAATGAACTTTACAAACTCCGTAAAAAATCATTGGGTCTGGATGTTCTAAAACCTTGGGACACTAAGGTGGCCATCGAAGGAACAGAACGTCTTGATCCATTTAACAACATGGATGATTTACTACAAAAAACAACAGACTGTCTAAATCAGGTCGATCCGTTTTTTGGTGATTGTTTAGCGATTTTAAAAGAGATGAAACATCTCGATTTGGATTCCAGAAAAGGAAAACAACCAGGAGGTTACAACATGCCTTTATTAATGACTGGTGTTCCTTTTATTTTTATGAATGCCAGCAATTCGTTAAAAGATCTCATTATTCTGACCCATGAAAGTGGCCACGCTGTTCATTCTTTTTCAACTCGACAATATCAACTCAATAGTATAAAATCTTGTCCTTCGGAAATCGCAGAATTAGCTGCGATGACTATGGAGCTTTTGGCAATGGAACATTGGGGAACTATTTTCAATAATCCAGAAGAAGAAAGGATTGCAAAATTACAACAGTTAGAAAGAGTGATTACTGCTCTGCCTTGGATTGCTCAGGTCGATGAATTTCAACAATGGGTTTACACTAATCATAAAGCGACAGCAACAGAAAGAAAAGATAAATGGATCAGCTTGTCCAAAGTTTACAACCCAAAAATTGTAGATACGAAAGGTAGTGAATTTTACACTCAGTCTTCTTGGCATCGACAACTCCATATTTTCGAATTGCCATTTTATTATATTGAATATGGAATTGCACAACTTGGAGCAATTGCTATCTGGAAAAACTATCGTGAGAATCCTGTAGAAACTATTGAGCGTTTTAATTATGCCTTAAGTCTTGGGTATTCCAAAACGATTCCTGAAATCTACGAAGCAGCCGGAATTTCTTTCGACTTTTCAGCACCTTATATCCAATCAATTATTGGATTTTTAAGAGAGGAAATTGAGAAATGTTATTTCAGGGTTAGCTAAAAAAAATGATTTGTGAACAAGGATTAACGAATAGCGATTTTTGATTTAGTCATAGTTTTAACTATATCTCAAATCGTTAATCCTTGTTCCGCATTCAGCATTCACAGTCCAACAAAAGGATCAGTAGTCAATCCCATTCCATTCAAATCAACCGCAGCCTTAAGGTTTGAAATATCCAAATCCAAAGCACTACTCTTATGAAAAGTAGCAATTTTTGCTCCCGTTGAAAGCGTCTCCCATTTCTCCCAGGTAAACTCCATTCCTCCAACTGGAATAATTTTTACCCACATTTTCCAACTTTTAGGAATTCCGTTTTCATCAAGAATCCACAAATAAGAATCTCCCGGTGTAACCCCTCCTGATGTATAACTCACCATCAAAGCCTTCGTTCCATCTTCTTGAGTCACGATACTTCGCTCTGTCCCAAGGTCAAAAGCTTTAGCAGGTGCATTCAACCAAAATGAATCATTACAAAAGAATCCCCAGGCATCCTGAATCATTTTTTTAGCAGCATCACCCGTTTGTTCTGTACCACTAACAAAAGCTTTTCCATCAACCTTTTTAGTATCTAAAAGCACTTCACTATCACCCCACGTTACTTTTACAAAATGTCGCTTTTTATCCCATAGAAAACTGTGCATCCCTTTAAAAGTCCATTGCACATAGGTCGTCGAATCCCAGCCTGTTTTATCAATAGCATTCAACATTTTCGTCGCCAAAGCATCCGCCTCTGCCCCCTTCTGGCTATCTGGTTTGGGCTCATTATACATAAAGAATAAAATCGCAAGAATTGCAACAATTATTAAAAGCAAAACGCCTAGTCTTTTTAACCATTTCATATTAAAATATTTTTCACAATGTACTCAGAACTTGCCTAAAAACGGAAAAACGAAAGATAAAACGCTTTGGGCATTAAAATTGAATCTTTAAAACCATAAATTAAGGGCCTGGTATTTCGGAAAACCGAATTCGACAGCCTAAAACTCAATACCAAATAGTATATTTGTAAAGAAAAAACGTCCCAAAACATGTACAAAGGAAAAAAAATAGTCGCAGTTCTGCCAGCATATAACGCAGCATTAACGCTCGAAAAAACATATAATGAAATTCCTTTTGACCTCGTTGATGAAGTCATTCTTTGTGATGATGCGAGTAAAGACGGAACTTCTGCACTTGCCAAAAAGATTGGAATCGAGCATGTCATTATCCACGAGAAAAATAAAGGCTACGGTGGAAATCAAAAATCATTGTATAATAAAGCTTTAGAAATTGGTGGCGATATTGTCATCATGCTTCATCCGGATTATCAATATACACCAAAGCTGATTCCTGCTATGGTCAATATTATTGGAGACGAATTATATCCCGTTGTTCTAGGTTCTCGAATTTTAGGCAAAGGAGCATTAAAAGGTGGAATGCCTTTGTACAAATATATTGCAAATAGACTCTTAACTTTTGGTCAAAACCTTATGATCAATTATAAATTGTCAGAGTATCATACTGGTTATCGAGCTTTTAGTCGAGAGGTTTTAGAAGGCATCAATTTTAATCAAAATTCTGATGATTTCGTTTTTGATAATGAAATGCTTTCTCAGATTGTCTATGCAGGTTTTGATATCGCAGAAGTAACTTGCCCTACCAAATATTTTGAAGAAGCTTCTTCGATTAATTTTGCCCGAAGTAGCAAATATGGCCTAGGTGTGATCCGAGTATCTTGGGGACACTTCTTACAAAGAATAGGTATTTTAAAATTAAAAATGTACGATAAGCCCCGAAAAGAAGTTCGGAGTAAAAAAGAAAAGGTTAGCTAATATTTAGTACTTAATTCCTTTAAGAGGTTATTTCTCTTGTACGAAATTCAATACTACTTTCCTACCAAAATAGATAGCAGCCAAAATGAGGGTGTATGTCAATGTTGCAGTCATAATTCTTGCTCAAAGATATATTTCTTTTTTTTGATGACAATAGCTAAAACGTTTAAATATTAATTTTTAGCCATAGCATTGCCATTAAAAAAACGTGGAAGTGCTACATCGAATTGTTTGTCAAAATGGATTTTTAAAATATTTGCACTTCACTACGTAAACTTAACGAATTCAGCTAAATTTATGCTGTCCTCAAATTGAGGAAATATGACGTAAAGCGACACTCCTTTAAGTTTAACACGAGTGCAACGAGTCTGTACCTTCACTCTTTTAAGTTTAAGGCGAGAGTAACGAGCTTGTAACTTGAAAGAACCATATAATGACAAGTTTATAACTTGTTACCTTAAATATGAAAAAACAAGACCTAAAAGATTTCCTAGACGAACAGGTAGAACGATTCAATGAACCTGGATTCATCAAAGATGATCCCATCCAAATCCCGCATCAATTCGAAAAACCTCAAGATATTGAAATCACTGGATTCTGGGTTTCCATGCTCGCTTGGGGACAACGGAAGACAATCATCAATAAATCTTTAGAATTGATCGACCTCATGGGAGGAACACCTCATGATTTTATCGTCAACCATTCTGAAAAAGATCGAGCAGATTTTTTAAGCTTCAAACATCGAACTTTTCAAACTACTGACACTCTTTACTTTTTAGAGTTTTTGCAAAATTATTATCAAAAACATGATTCTCTGGAAAACGCTTTCTCTCGATTTCTAAAACCAG
Organism: uncultured Saprospiraceae bacterium; assembly: GCA_937921595.1. GTDB lineage: Bacteria > Bacteroidota > Bacteroidia > Chitinophagales > Saprospiraceae > JAHDHW01. Next base: position 7,256 of record CAKZTD010000307.1, on the reverse strand, counting down.
AAGATGAACATATCGGCAATGCTTTGATTGGTTTCCAGGATCTCTTTTTTGATCATCCGGATGCACCGCATCGTACTAGAAAACACATTGCTACCCCTGCTCGAAAATCGAGTTGTAAGCGACTCAATATGTTCCTCAGATGGATGGTTAGAAAAGATAACAAAGGAGTTGACTTTGGTTTATGGAATGATATTTCACCTAGCCAATTGATGATGCCCTTAGATGTTCATGTTGAAAAAATCGGTCGTAGACTTGGTTTACTAAAACGCAAACAAAGAGACTGGAAAGCAGTAATTGAATTAACGGATCAATTAAGAAAATTCGACCCCATTGATCCAGTAAAATATGATTTTGCATTATTCGGAATGGGCGTTATTGAAAAAACTCAATCAAATAGATTACCGTAAACAAAAGCATACTGGAAAGAAAGTGTCTTCATCCAGTTTTTCCCTGTCGTATTTCCAATGTGGCCACTTCCAAAATCTGTAGAAAATAAAATAGTTGTATCTCCTGTATTATTCGCCCTGACCTTTGCCGCATATTTCGCAATTTGCCAAAGTGGTGTTTGATAATCATTCGAACTTGCCATCAATAACAAATTAGGATATCGTTGTTTTTTAATATTCTGATAAGGGGAATATTTTTTTAAATAATCATAAACTTTCTTCTCTTTTGGATTCCCCCATTCCTTATACTCATCGGTAGTAAGCGGCAAGTTTTCATCCATCATCGTCGTCAATACATCTAGATACGCATGATCTAAAATTACAGTATTAAAAAGCTCAGGTCTTCTATTTATTACAACACCCATAATTAATCCACCAGCACTGTTCCCATATCCGATCAGGCTCCTCGGGTTTGTATATTCTTCTCTTATTAAATGTTCTGCACAAGCGATATAATCTTCAAATGAATGTTCTTTATTTAAAAGTTTTCCATCTTGATACCAGTCATTTCCCATAATACTTTCTCCTCGTACATGAGCATAAGCAATCGTAAATCCATCCCTCAATAAGATCGCATCTCTAGCATCAAAATATCCTCCAGTAATCGCTCCATAGGCTCCATAAACTTTTAAGACTAATCCTTTATGTTTCTTTTTCGGGGCACTACTTTTCATTAAAGTGATTGGTACCCTGGTACCATCTTTCGATATTGCCCATACTCGTTCTGTTTTAAAATACTTGGTTGAAAAGCGATCATTTATTTTTGTTTGCTTAATTTTTGTCAAAACTTCTCGATTCAAATCATATTTGTATTCCGTAAAAGGTTTCGCTGGATTGGAATACAAAAGCTGAAGCTGGTCATTATTCCAACCTTTAATAGAACCATCGTAAATTTTATTTTTGAATTTTACTTTCTTCCACTTCTTATCATTGAGTTTACGATAATTGATCGACGGATACGATTTTTTATAAGTTTTTAAAACCAAAAAATTATCGGTGACTGCAAAATCTTCGATCAATACATTTTTTCTATGAGACTCAATTTCTTCCACATTCTTTATATCTAAATCTCCTTTAGGCAAAGCGTAAAGTTTGTTGTTAATTGCTGCTTCATTACTCAGAATATAAATTTGATTATTGAACTCTTTGATTGAATACTTCACACCCTCTATTCTTTTTTTCAAAAGACTAAATTTTACTTCTTTTGAATCCTTCCGCATCAGGTAAATCTCACTTTCATCTTTTGATTCAGCAGTCAAAACAATATAGCTTTTTGACTGGCTTAAAGAAAGATCATAAGTTAGGTCCAGCTCTTTATAAACCAGTTGATCTTCTTTCGTTGATAGATTATGATTAAAAATTTGATCACTCCGTTTTTGCTCGTTTTGTTTAGAATATAGTACATGCATTTCATCATACCATTGATACGAATAGACATTCGCAATACGATCAATAATTTCTGACTTACCTTTTTCGAGAATTGCTAGATAGTTATCAAGCCCTCCATTATCTGTATAAGTAAAACTAAGTTGATTTTTAAAAGTCTCAACAGCCGATGTGATAAAACAGTCTTTGCATTCTTTTAAAAATTCGGAATAACTGAAAATCGGAATGCTTTGAATGCTATCGAGGTATTCATATAATATTCTATTTTCAAAAGAGTCTGTTCTAATTTCGAATTCACTTTTTTTGAATACTCTTTTTTCGGTGCTGGTATCTCTAGGATAAAATCTATTTAAAGATTCGAAATAGTTTTTCTGGTAAGTTTTAAAAGGAATAATATAATTTCTGGCGTATTTGTTTTCAGTAATCAGATAATCAAAAACCTCTTCCTCTTTATCAGGATTTGCAAACCATTGATAACCATCATTCAGTTTTTCAAATGGATATTCAAAAGTGAAATCTTTTTCACCAACACTAGGGGTCGATAAGTTTTCTTTTTGTTTAAAACTACTTTCAAATTGCTTCCTCAATGGAATTTCACGTTCTAAGTCATGTTTGATTTCTTCAGAAAGTTCTGGATAATTATCTTTTTCAATATCTTCCCAAAATTTTGAATCATAGCCCCATTCATGATTTCGTATAGTGCTCAGCCTTGTAGTTTTCCAAACTTCATCCTGAGGAAACGGGTTTACATTTTCTTTTTTTATTTCCTTCACTTTAAACTCTTGGATTGTTTCATACAGCATTGAATTATTCTTCGAACCTTTCCAAAGTTGATGATTATGTTTTCGAACTTGGCTCAACCTTATTTTATCAATGAACCAAATATCTTTCTCTTGTTTATAATCAATCACCAAGTGATGATCCAATGGAACATGATATTTATAAAATCCAAAATCAAGATTTGTTGCTAGTTTGTATTCCATCTTCACCACTGCAAATGTTTCTGCATCAATATATAACTTACCTACATAAATACTCCGTCTCTGTTTTTTACTGAAATCAAAAACAGTTCTCCGCTTAGTATCTTTCGGATGAAACTGAAGGACATAACAATTTCGCAGATTGACATATTCATTCTGCTTTAAGATATAATTATACTTTTTAAAAATCTTGGGGTTTAAAAAGTCATAGCGATACTTGATAAAATCTTTTCCGGTCAAACTCAATGGACCGCCAACAATCGAAATTTCATAATCATACTTACTCCAATTATCTGAAACTCGACTCTCCATTATTTTAGCCTGTTCTTCTTTAGTATTAAAATGTCTCGGAAACTGACCAAATAAAGAACCTTCATATTCAAAAGCATAAGTATCATCATAATACCAGGTTTTCCATAGTTTCCGATCTAATTTTTTTTGAGGATATTTAGTATAATACAAATTAATCAAAGCTTCATTGAATTGAATATATTGATTTCCTTCCTTCACATACTCTCGGTATAGGCCAATTAAATTTACTGGATTTTTGCTATAGTTATTGCTGGTATTTTTTATCACTTTTTTTAAAATCTGCTTTGCAGTAAAAGGCTTCTTATTCGTTACAACAACCTCTAATAAATTTATACTTGAAGGAGATAATTCAATATTTAAAGTATAGGATTTATTTAAATCGACCGGAATCATTTTATCTTCATAACCGATATAGGAACAAACTAAAGTATCCCTTTCTAATTCACTTCTTTCAAACTCAAGTGAAGCCATTCCATTCAAATCCGTAGTCGTGCCTTTACCCCTTAGCTTCAAATAAACATTCGCAAACGGTAAGTTCTTTTTTGTCGTAAAATCTGAAATTATAATTCCGATTTTGACCTGCTGAGAGAATCCAGAATGGAATGAGAAAAAAATAAATATAAAGGAGAGCATTAACTTCATAGTCTTGTTTTCGTTTTTTACTTATGCTAGGTATTCCTATACAACAACGTCAATTTACTTTTCCAATTGTGTCCTCAAATCTCAATGTTTTGGACATATATCCATTAAAAATGAACCGATAGTATTCCTTTAGGATTTCACTATCGGTCTATCAAAAACAAAAAGGGCTTGCGATTTCTCACAAGCCCTTTTCGGTATATTTTTAAGTAATAAATTAATCTTCGCTTATACTGATTTCTTGAATCGTATGATTCTTTCCAGAAACTTTCATATAAACATATACCCGATAAGTAATGTCATTGGCTTTAAGGTTACCAATCGTATATTTAGAACCTTCTCCTTTGGATGTTCCATCGTGTACCTGATTATAAGATTGCGGCTTATTCTTCGTAAAGAACTTTTCCAATGCTGCTTTAGCACTTGCCTTATCAAGAAGGTTCTCGTCATCTAAAATGGATACTTCTACCTTATCATCAAAAAATTGAGATAGTGCGCTAGCATCACCTTTGCTGATTGCTTTAGAGATACTACTGAGGTTGTCAGGAGTTACCATTGCTATAGATGGAGCAATTAGAAGAATGAACAATAACTTTTTCATGATATTCAATTTTTTTTAATAAATGGTCTAAATTCGTGCCATCGTACCTTTAGACGCTATAAAACTAAATTTGTACAGCCTTAAGTCAAGGTTTGATAAAATGAAAGGTCTTTAATGCTAGCTACTGGTTAAATAAGTAATGGACTCCTACCAAGTATGTGGTTATAAACAATTGGTATTCAAAAGATTGCGTGGAATAATCTTTGTTCTTTGAAGGACTAAAACACCGTCTATATAACGCCTTAAAATTATGTTAAATTATAGCAAAAGTGTTAAATATTACAGAAAAAGCCTCCTTTCTAAGTTATTATTTCACTTTTTAAAGGTATGCTTTTCTCTGAAGTTATTTATTTAAAAAAGTTATTTTTGCCACTATGTAGCTAATATTTTTTCACCCTTTACCAAAAGTCTTTTGTTAAATCGACGAATATATGTCTAATAAAAAAACAATTCTAATTATTCTTGATGGATGGGGCCATGGGCCAAAACCTGAAGCGAGTGCTATTGCTCAGGCTAATACTCCTTTTATCGATAGCCTATACAAAAAGTATCCAAATTCTGAACTCGTTACTTTTGGTGAAGATGTAGGTTTACCGGAAGGACAAATGGGCAATTCTGAAGTTGGTCATATGAATATTGGTGCTGGTAGGGTTGTTTATCAAGAACTGGCAAGAATCAATAAAGCAATTCGTGAAAAAGAATTACATCAAAATGAGACTTTGGTAAAAGCCTTGAAGTATGCGAAGCAGGAAAATAAAAAAGTTCATTTACTCGGCTTAGTTTCTGATGGTGGCGTTCATTCGCATACGGAACATTTAAAAGCCCTTTGCGATATCACTCAAGAGCATGATTTGGAAAATGTTTTTATCCATGCCTTTACAGATGGCCGTGATACTGCTCCTGATAGTGGAGTTCATTTTCTAAAAGAAGTACTAGATCATATAGAAAATCAATCCGTCAAACTGGCAAGTGTTATAGGTCGATATTATGCGATGGATCGAGACAAACGTTGGGAGCGTGTGAAATTAGCTTATGATCTTTTGGTTGGAGGAAAAGGAATCCATTCTAAAGATATTTTGACAACAATTAAAGATAGTTATGCGGAGGGAATTTCGGATGAGTTTGTAAAACCAATTGTTGCAGTTGATGACAACGATCAAGCACTTACAAAAATAGAAAACGGAGATATGGTTCTGTTTTTCAATTTCCGCACGGATCGTCCAAGGGAACTAACGGAAGTCTTATCTCAAAATGATCTTCCAGATTTCGAAATGAAAAAATTGGATCTTCTTTTTGTAACGATGACTCGGTATGATCAGAAGTTTAAAAACGTGGACGTTCTTTTTTCAAAAGATGATATCACTTTGCCTTTGGGTGAGGTCTTGGCTAATGCTGGAAAGACGCAAACCAGAATTGCTGAAACTGAAAAATACCCCCATGTTACTTTTTTCTTTTCTGGAGGAAACGAAAAAGAATTAAATGGAGAACGGAGAATTATGATTCCTTCACCTAAAGTTGCTACTTACGATTTAAAACCCGAGATGAGTGCTTATGAAATTACAGATGCAATCATCGATGATATTCGAAAAAATGAACCTGATTTTATTTGCTTGAATTATGCAAATACAGATATGGTTGGACACACTGGTGTTTTTGCAGCAGGTATCAAGGCTGCAGAAATTGTTGACGAGTGTATGAAAAATTTAATCGAAGTTTGTTTAGAATTCGATTATGGAGCAATCGTAATCGCTGACCATGGAAACTCGGATTACATGATTAATGAAGATGGTTCGCCACATACGGCTCATACTTTAAATCCTGTTCCTTGTATTTTAGTAGACAAAGATATTGAAGGCATCTCTTTAAAAGATGGTCGACTTGCTGATGTTGCTCCAACGCTTTTAAGTATGATGGATATGGAGCAACCCAAATTAATGACCGGTCATTCTCTAATTGAAAAATCATTATGAAGTTAAAATACTTAGTTTTCCTACTTTTTATCTTATCTATCTTTTCTTGTCAGAAAAAAGAGTCAGCGAATGTCTCCTATGATTCTTTTTTTGATTTGAAAGATTATTTTGAAAAAGAGCAAAATCGACTGCAAACAGTCAAGCAAATATCAAAGTCAGTTTCAATAGATGGAAAAGTCGAAGAACGGGTTTTCGAAGATTTCGACTTAACAGAAGAGCTTGCTCTTTTTGTCGATTCTGACATTAACAAAATATTATGGTTGGATAAATATGAAGTGGATAGTTTGTTCAAGGGTGGGGATTTATCCGAAATACTATACCAGGCTAAAAGCGAGAAGATGAAAACTAATCAACTGCGTATTTTTTTTAATGATCAAAGGCTTGACTCAATTCATATTCTGCGAAAAACATCTAGTATCGCTGCGGAATTGCAACAGAAGTTAATATACCTTCCAGCTTCTGGCTATTCGATTGAAAGCCGACAGAAAACTAGTTTATCTGATGTAAATATTTTAAAGGTAAATGTGGAATTTTCTCAAAAATGATCCTTATAAGTGTTTAAATTTATTTCTAAAGATATACTATTAAAAAAAGAAATAGGCCAACCTGAATCAAATATATCTTTTGTCCATAAATAAAGTCTTCATAAGAAGTTTAATTAAAAAGATACTCAAAAGCTCTTTAATATGTGAAGGTGATACGCATTACTCTTCTAAGTAAACTTTGATGTTCGAAAGTATAGAAAAAAGGTTTTAGAATTGGCAGCTTTGAATTGGAATTCTTTTCTTAAAAGCCTTTCCCATCCACCGTTCCTTTATTCTAAAAACAAGAAAAGCCCATGCCTTTTACAAGACATGAGCTTCAATTTTGAGTTGGCGGCGACCTACTCTCCCACTTAATAGTAGTACCATCAGCGCTGAAG
>CAKZTD010000306.1 GCA_937921595.1 uncultured Saprospiraceae bacterium | reverse complement strand
ATCGCAAATTCTTTTCGTTTTCTTATTCTTCCTTCAGTTAGTAATCCCGCTTGAATTCTTAGCCCAAATCCGAATATTCTTCTTTGATAAATTGGTTGAAAAAATATCCCATGAAATCTTCCCGAAAGATATGATGAAGAGGTGGAATGATAATGATGGAAGGTAGATCTCCTCAATCCAAATTGTAATTCAAGGCTTTTTTGTCGATAGCTTAGAAAAGCATCAGTCCAAAATTTTTCAGTAAAAAACGTTTTATCTGATTCATCTCTTTTTTCATATTTCAAAGAATAATCAGTAGCAAAATGTCTTCCCGCTAAAATAATAAAAGAGTAATCAACGGAACCAAATCCTACCCGAATTCCTAGATTTAGTTTTTTTGAAATTTTATGATCTAAAATGATCGATGCACTAATTCCTTCTAACTGAAGACCTACTTTTAACGCAGAAGATCTGAACTCTTTGCTTCGAAGATCTACTAAATCTTCTTGTTTTATTGTATCTACTTGGGTTTGTCCAAAACTAAAAGTTGGAAGAAAGGATAATAGGAAAAGAAGGAGTAGTCTTTCTTTTTTTAAAACTTGTCTCATAAATCTATTAACGGAATTATCAATTTGTTATTTTGATTTTGTCTTTTCATTTATGAAAGAAGACTTAGTTTAGTAAACTTTTGATTTTACTAAACTAAGTCTTTAATAAAGCGATTCTTATTTTATCACTCCAAGCTCTTTGCCAACCTTTGTAAAGGCAGCAACCGCTTTTTCTAAATGTTCCTTTTCATGACCAGCAGAAATTTGAACCCTGATTCTAGCCAAATCTTTTGGCACTACTGGAAAGAAAAAACCGATCACATAAATACCTTCTTCCAATAATTTATTAGCAAAATCCTGAGATAATTTTGCATCGTAAAGCATGATCGGAACGATAGGGTGGACACCTGGTAAAATATCAAAACCAGCTTTAGTCATTTCAGTTCTAAAGTAATTGGTATTGTCCTCTAATCTATCTCGCAAAGCAGTAGAGCTACTCAATAAATCTAAAACTTTTATCGATGCTCCAACAATAGAAGGCGCCAGAGTATTTGAAAAAAGATAAGGCCTCGATCGTTGACGAAGAATGTCTACGATTTCCTTTCGAGCTGCAGTGAATCCTCCTGAAGCTCCACCTAATGCTTTTCCGAAAGTCCCGGTGATTATATCCACCCGTCCCATTGCATCACAATGCTCATGAGTTCCTCTTCCAGTCTTTCCAATGAAGCCAGTAGAATGACATTCGTCAACCATGACCATCGCATCATACTTGTCCGCAAGATCACAAATTTTATCAATCTGAGCGATCGTTCCATCCATCGAGAAAACACCATCAGTCGCAATCAATCTTCGTCTGGCATCTTTAGCTTCGATTAGTTTCTCTTCAAGATCAGCCATGTCATTCGTTTTATAACGAAAACGTTGAGCTTTACAAAGTCGGATTCCATCGATGATAGAAGCATGGTTTAAAGTATCAGAAATGATCGCGTCTTCTTTTCCTAAAAGTGGTTCAAATAAACCGCCATTCGCATCAAAAGCTGCAGCATATAAAATCGCAGCCTCCATTCCAAGGAAGCTGGAAATTTTTTCCTCCAATTCTTTGTGGATGTCTTGAGTTCCACAAATGAACCGAACAGAAGACATTCCAAAACCGTGTGTATCAATGGTGTCTTTTGCCGCCTGAATAACTTCCGGGTTGCTTGATAATCCTAAATAATTATTTGCACAGAAATTTAATACCTCGCCACCTTTGTCTGTTTGAATTAAAGCCGACTGAGGAGTTGTGATGATCCGTTCTTCTTTATAAAGACCAGAATCTTTTATTTCTTTTATTTCTTCTTGTAATGCAGGTCCTACAGATTTAAACATATGGTTGTTTTTAATTTTTAAACAAGTTCTTAAACTCCTAATTCTTCATGATCAACTTTGAGTTTATTCTTTTTTTTTAAATTTTCAATCATGTCAAGAGTCATGTCTTCAATATTGAATTCAGATTTCCATCCCCAGTCATTCTTAGCAAAAGTATCATCAATACTTTCGGTCCAAGAATCCGCAATTGCTTGGCGAAAGTCTGGCTTATAACTTATTTTGAAATCAGGGATATTTTTTTGAATAGCCGAATAGATTTCTTCAGGAGTAAAACTCATACTCGCTAAATTATAAGAAGTTCGAATAGAAATATTCTCTTGTGGAGCATGCATCAATTCCATCGTCGCTCGAATTGCATCAGGCATATAGATCATCGGCAATCGAGTATCTGCTCTCAAGAAACATTCGTAATCCTGACCTTTTACAGCATAGTGAAAAATATCTACTGCGTAATCAGTGGTTCCGCCACCAGGATCAGATTGATGACTAATGATACCAGGGAAACGGAGGGAACGAATATCGATGTTGTATTTTTTAGTATAATACTGACACCAATTTTCCAAAGCTGCTTTACTAATTCCGTAAACAGAAGTCGGATGTAAAATAGTATGCTGTGGTGTGTTTTGCCGAGGGGTTTCATTTCCAAAAACAGCAATCGAACTAGGAGCAAATATTTTTGAAATGTTCAATTCTTTTGCTGCTTCCAATACATTGAATAAGCCATCCATATTGATCTGCCATGCGAATTTAGGACGCAACTCTCCTGTCGCGGAAAGGATTGCAGCAAGGTGGTAAATCTGAGTAACTTTATATTGGGAAATAACTTCGTAAAGTCGTTTTTTGTCAAGGATGTCTAGAAATTCGAAAGAACCTTCTAAGGTTTCTGGTTTGCGAATATCAGTAGCGAGAACCTGAGCATCACCATAGATGCCTCGTAGCGTTTTGGTTAGGACAGAGCCAATCTGTCCATTAGCTCCTGTGACTAAAATCATGTCTTTTCTCATAGATTTTCAGAGCGAGTTAATTTGGTTTTATAAAAAAAATGATTAGGCTATCCTCTCTAAAAAAGAGATAAGACAACTTGTCTGCAAAATAGTAATAATCGTAGTAATTTTAGGAAAGTTTAATAGCTTTTGTCATTTAGTGGCTATGTTGCCCATAGGGATTTCAGCGAGGAATTGATAGCTATTATTTTTGTAATCCATTTCACAGCAAAAGGACTGAATGCCGTTGGTTACCAAGAGATATTTGACCCGTAGGGGGAGATTATAACTGGCAATTTGTTCAAAGGTTTTTTGAGTGATTTTGATTTTAGAAGACTTACATTCTACAAGTAGGAAAGGGGAGAAGTCCTCATTGTAAATAAGAATGTCGCAGCGTTTATTTAGCTCGTTAACCTTGAGCCCCTGCTCGGTACGTATAAGGTTTTTATTGAATTTCCGATCTGAAATAAGGTATTGAAGAACCAATTGACGAACGAGTTCTTCGGGCAGAAGGATGAGATGCTTTTTTCGAATAGGGTCAAAAATAAGTGTTTTTCCTTGTTCTTTTTTTAATTGAAGTTGCGCTCTGAATAAAGTATAATCGACCTCTATCTGCATTTAATTAACTTGGTTTTTTAGTTCAATAAGTACCTCTTTTAACTCTGGATAGATTGAATGAAGTGAATTATTTAACTTTTGTAATTCTGCTTTTAAGTTTTCAATATCGGCAGATTTACTGTTCACCTCAATATTTTGAGCGATAATTTCTTGCTCTTTGAGGCCAATCAGTACACAACGTGACCTGATTTTATGAGAAATAAAACGAATACGCTCTCTATCACCGGATTGTTCTGCCATTTGAATCTCATCGTTCATGTTCTTTTCTTCGTTGAGGAAGTCTTCTATAGTCCCTGCAACTGATTCGATATGATGATTGAATGTTTCCATTAGTCGTTGAATATTGAATTTAGAGAATGTTTGTTTATTAGATACGTTTTTTGAGGAAGAAATATTTTCTTTGCCCTCCATTTTTTTGATAAGATTAAGAATAGAAGAAAGCTGAGTGAGTTCACTGCTTTTCTGTAAAACCTGGATGGCGCCAGAAGATTTTGCCTGCTTAATGATGTCTGGTTCGAGGTATCCAGAAAGTAGAATAAAAGGTTGTTTTCGAATCAATTGGTTGAGATCAAATGCTTTTCCATCAGGAAGGTTTAGGTCGCATATGACTAGGTCGAAGCTGCTTGCTTCCATCAATGCTTTGGCTTCCTGAATTTTCATCGTAACCGTGACTTGACATTCAAGATCATTTTTTTTGATCAACCGGGTGAGTGTTAGTTGATCTATAATGTCATCTTCGATGATCAGTAATTTCAGCATTTCGTTTTTTTGAGCAGCTTTGGGGAGTTAGAAAATCAAATATTCTTATTTTAAAATAGTAAAAGAGAATTTCGTACCCTCACCCAAGATAGAGTTTAATTTTATTTTTCCTCCATGAAGTTCAACAATTCTTTTGACTATAGTAAGGCCAATACCCGTACTTTCTAGTCTATCTCTAGATTGGAGCGTTTGGAAAATTTTGAAAATTTTATCAAAATGTTTTTCATTTATACCTGGACCATTATCTGAAACAGAAAACTCATGGAGATTGCCGAGGTCTTTGTATTTGATTTCAATAATTCCTTTGGTCTTGTCATTGTACTTTATAGCATTGCTGATTAAGTTTTGAAAAACCTGTTGGATCCGAATTTCCTCGCATTCTATAAATGGAATTTGTTGATCTATTTTTATAATAAAATTCGATGGTGGTGCAAGACTGTCAATAACGGTTGCTAGTAAATTTTGAATATTTACTTGAGTTCTTTTTAACTGAATCCGGCCAATACGACTGTACTGCAAAATTCCCTCGATAAAGTTTTGCATTCTATTCGCTCTACCGGTCAAAAGCTCAAGGTGTTTTTTACCTTCTTCATCAAACAGATCCTTGTAATCTTCTGCGATCCAACTTGACAAAGAACTAATAGCTCTGAGTGGTGCTTTCAAATCATGTGAAACAATGTAAGCGAAATCTTTGAGTTCCTTATTGACATTTTCTAACTTAGTGTATAATTGTTCTCTCTTTTTTTCAACTTCTTTCAAGTCTGTTATATCTCTAGCAATATCTCTAGAGCCTATCATTTTTCCATTTTCAATAATAGCATTCGAGTTTACTTGTAGGTATTTTACTTTTCCCGATTTTGTAATGATACGACCTTGATAATTACTGTAAAATCCTTCGGTCATTAACTTTTTAAAATACGCTTTGGATTCTTCTTTATCATCTGGATGAACAATATCTGGTACTTTTATTTTTTTCAATTCATCAAGCGAATATTCCAATAATCTTTGACCTGCTAAGTTGGCATCAATAAAATACCCTTCATAATTTGTGACCAACAAGGCATCGTACATATTGTCAAATAGGTCTTGATATTTTTTGTTGAATTCAATGAGTTTAAGCTCTACATTTTTTAAATCAGTAATATCTTGGATCGTTCCAAAAATTTTAAAAGGTTGACCATCTTTCATAAAAGTTTCACCTTTTAATATTACATAAATAAGTTTTTTGGAAATAGTATAATGCCTAAGTTCAAACTCAAATGAAAATCCTTCTGCTAAATTATGCTCAACGGATTCGATGAGATCTTGAAGATCTTCCGGATGAACCATCTTTTTATACTCTTTGTAGCTAGGTATTGGAGCATTGGGAGAAAATCCGAAAATTCTCATCGTTCCTTGAGACCATGCAAGTTTATTACTCTCGATTTCAAATTCCCAGTTTCCCGTTTTTGCAATTCGCTGAGCTTCTCTTAATTGATGTTCGTTTTTTTGGAGTGCTTTCTGAGCACTATTTAAGGCTGTGATATCTTTCCCGTAAAGAGAAATTCCAATGATGTTTTGCTGATCGTCTTTCATAGGAAGAATATTGATCAGGTCCACTTTTTCTTTGTTGTATAAATTGTATTCTCTGGTAACTGTTAGGCTTTCTCCTTCTAAGGCCCTTTTGTAAAATGAAGTCCAAGACTGTCCCGTCTGAGGGTTTGTAGGAGCAAATTTATCTCCTAGTTGTAAGTTTTTATCAGAATAAAAATCCTTCATAAATTTTGCTGCGGATTTATTAAAATCTACAAGGCAAAGATTTCGATCTAATGCAATAATTTTATCAGAAGTACTGTCGAATATGGATCTTACTTTTGCTTCACTTCTTTCTAAATCAGCCAGTGCTTTTTTACGTTCCGTAATGTCCCCAATAAATCCAATGAGCAAAAAGTCTCCCTCAATTTCTATTATTGATCGAGTCGCTGCTCCCCAAAAAATACTACCATCTTTTCGAATGTATTGTTTTTCAAGTTTGAAAGAAGAAATCTCTCCGGAGATTAATTTTTTCATATTGGAATGAATCAATTTTGTATCCTCCCAATGAACCAAAGAATTTCTATCTTTTGAATTAATCTCATCTAAGGTATATCCAAATAATTCAGTGAATTTTTGATTCACCTGCTTGAATTGTAAGCTATGAATCGAACGGATTAAGATTGGAACAGGACTCAGTTCAAAAAGTCTGGAAAGCCTGAGTTCGTTCTCTTTGATAGCTTTTTGTGCAAGATACCGTTCTGTAATGTCTTTGTGAATCTCAATTTTTATATGCTCATTTGGAGCAAGTAATCTTACTGCAACAATCTCGACATAGAAAATAGATCCATCTTTTCTTTTATGAGTCCATTCATAACTATGTTTTCCTTTTGTCTTGATAAGTTGATTGATTTGATCGAGATATTCAGAAGAACTTAAATCATTGGATTGTTTTTTGGGAGCTGCATCCTGAACTTTAATATTTAAAAATTCATCTCGGGTAAATCCAAAATTTTTCAATAAGGTGTCATTGACAGAAAGCATTTTTTTATGTTTCAGATCATAGACTAATACTCCGTCAAAACCATGATTAATTAATAAATCATAACGACTTTGGATTTCCGTTGCGGCTTCTCTAGCTAGTTTTTCAGCAGTGATATCTCTAATAATAACAATGGCACCTACGATTTCATCGGCAGAATTTTTATATGGAGAAAGCGTTCCTGTTACCCACCAGATGTCTTTTGATTCTTTTTTTACAAGCTCAATGGTTTGATCTTTAAAACTTTTTCCACCTAAAGTTAGTTGAAACATACTGATGATAGAAGGAAGCGTTTCTTTATCTATGGTGAGGTTCGAAATATGCTTTCCAATAATTTCTTCTCTTGGATATTCTGAAAGTTCTGTAATTCTATCATTTACAAATACTGCTTCAAGGTCTCTGTTGAAAATTATTAAACCTTCAGATATATTATCTAAGACTAATTTGAATTTCTGTAATTCTTCTTTAGAATCAAGGATGCCTGCTTCTAGTTTATTAATCTTTTCGGCTAAATAACTTTGCTCAAGAGAAACATAAAAACGTTGAAAAATAGGTTCTAAAAAATCAAAGGTATGAATAGGACTTGGCGTTTGTGTTTTACTATCATAAGCAATGAGAATGGCGGTATCCGATAATTTAAATCGATAAACAATTCCTTTCTCAAGATTGGTAAAGCCTTTAAAAACTCCTTTGTCTTTTGAAGTGATTACTGTCGAATGAGAGAAATGAGTCTTTTTGAATTTTGCAATCTCTAGATTGTGTTCGAATATACTTGACCGGATTATATTGCGATTGTTTTTATGGATTTTATGAAATATTCTCTCCTCATTATTTTCTCTATACCAAATTTCACAAGAGGTCAGATGAAGTAATTGCTTTAGGCAAGAAGTGAAAGTTTGTGCGTTTTTTTCAAAGTCTTTGTATTGTCCAATACTCATTGAAAGCTCTAAAAGAGCAGTCGTGTTAAGAAGGGGAGTGTTTGGATTTTTTGTCATAGATATCTCGGCTGACTAGGTAGCTGATATGGTTTCTTCCTTTAACATTCTATAGATAGTTGATTTGCCAATGTCTAGTTTTTTAGCAACTAATAAGACATCGTTATTATATCTTTCTAAAAAATGATGAATGATTTTTCGAGTATATTCTTTTAGAGGCATTTCTTGAACTAAAAAAGCATCAGCTTTTCTTGGACTATTAAAATTGATGTCTTCCGGATGAATATTTTCCCCGTCAGCCATCACACAGGCAAGTTCAATTACTGCTTTTAATTCTCTAACATTACCAGGATAAAAATAGGCTAGAACTTTTTCTTTTGCTTCTTTTGAAATGATTTTTTTACCAAGGTTATTTGAAGAACAAAACTCCGCTAAAAAATGTAAAGCTAAAAGTAAAATGTCGTTACCTCTTTCTCGCAAAGGAGGTACTTCAATCGGCAATCCTAAAAGCCTATAGTATAAGTCTTCTCGAAAGTTGCCTTGTTCTACTTCTTCTGCAAGATTTTTATGAGTAGCAACGATAATTCGGGCATCAAATTTAATCGGACCTGCACCTCCAACTCTTTGAATTTCCCTTTCTTGAATGGCTCTCAATAATTTGGCTTGTAATCGAAAGTCCATTTCTGCAATTTCATCCAAGAACAATGTTCCTTTATCTGCTAATTCAAATTGACCTTTCTTTTGAGTATCAGCTCCAGTGAATGCTCCTTTTTCGTATCCGAATAATTCACTTTCTAAAAGATCTTTTGGGATGGCACTGACATTGACAGCTACGAAACTTCCTTGATTGCGATCTGAACTATGGTGAATCGTTTTTGCAATGACTTCTTTTCCGCTACCTGTTTCTCCATAGATAGAAACAGAGATACTTGTTTTTATTGCTTTTTCAATCAGTCGGAAAACACGTTGCATAGGCTTGCTGTTACCGATGATGGTTTTATCCACTATGTTTTGGCTTTCTAGTTTTTCAGTAAGCACTTCAACCTTCTTCTTTAGGTCGATATTATTTTTTAATCTTTCAATAGAGTAGAGTAGTCGATTCTTTGTTTCTTCATTTTTTACAATATAATCATGTGCACCATCTTTTAGCAGTTGAACTGCAATTGCAACATCATTTTGTCCAGAAAGAATAATCACCTCAATATTATGATCAATTGATTGGATTTTCTTCATTACGGTTTCCCCATCCATATCAGGGAGGCTATAATCGAGAGAAATGATAGATGGTTTGAGGTGGAGATTATCCAAGCATTCTTTCCCAGTAGCAAAAATGAAAACTTCATGCTCTGGATTCATCTCAAAGACATATTTGATCAACCTTACGTAAACTGGGTCATCTTCAACAATGAATATTCGCGTTGGGGATAATGGTTTCATTATAGAATTTGTGTTATTTTCCACAATATGGAAAAAAAATCAAAATTGGAAAAGAGTCCCAAATGAAATATTTTGAAAAAGATAAATTATTAATTTCACAAATATCCTTTTTTTTAGGCTTAAACTGGGTCTTTTTTTCGTCAATATCCTATTAAATATTCATAAAGAGGGGATAAATAGGGTTAAAAGCCTTTTTATATTCCCATTTCTGTACTTTTTAGCGTTTTTGTTTTGGCAATAAATTTGTAAGTAATTAAGAAGGATTCAATTGTTTAGTTTTACTACAATGTCACATTTTTTGATTTGAGTATTGTAAAACGCCTTGTTTCTCCTCTTCAAAACAACCAACCAACAATAGAAATTCTCCTTTCGCTCTTTAAAATTAATTAAGAAAACTAGTTGTACTAGTATTTGGCTTTTTTCATATTGGAAAATCCAACAAACTGTAGAATTGATTTGATCAATATGTTTTTATATTGCTTGCTTCAAATTTTATAGCTTGTTTGACTTCCTCTATTGATTTTAAGTGGACGTAATTAATTATGTTTAATCTGCTTTATATTCTAAATATTTCATAATCAATTGACCTTTAAGGTTGTGTTGAGGAATTTGGGATGTCTAAAAAGACAGATTCATTATAATTTTTGCGCTGACTTAAGGTATAAAATACTATTCAGCTAGTACCCAAATTTTAAATAAACAAGGAGGTGTCCCACCATCTTCTATACGAAAACTCTTTAAAATGACACCATTTGTTGTACTGTCACCTGGTAGGTTCGTGGACCAAACCGGGGTAGAAATTGCTATTTGTACTTTTGCTAATTTGTATCATGATCTGACTCCAAAGCATCAGAAGAAAATTAAATTAGTTATTATTGAAGAAGCAGATGAAATCGTTCATCTGGAGAAACAGATCGCAAAAGAAAACTTAAAAAATGCGGTAAATATAATTCACCGATCGGATATGGATAATGTTGAAGCGGCCTATGAAAATGCTTCCGTATTTTTATTTCCAGCAATGGTCTATAGTCATAAAATTATACCGGAGGCTATGTCTTTTGGACTACCTATTTTGACTTATGAAAATCCGGATTTTAAAGATATACTGGATTATACATGTAGTATGCTAGTTGATAAGCGATATAATTATCGAGGAGAAGATGAGTTTTTTAATTATTTGGAAATGCTTTATTTTGATCCAGAAGTAAGAAAAATATTAGCAAGAGGAGCTATGGATAAATATGAGAATGAAATGAATTGGGGAAGAAAGAGAAAAGCGGAAGTGGCATAAAATAATTATTTCACTTCCTTAATATTTATTTTTACATCATGTTCAATCTTTAGAAATTCGATCATTTCCAAAAGTTTGTCTTGATCTTTTTTACTATTGATGTCTAACTCGCATTCAAAAGTACCCTTAGTCGTTGGAATACGAAGAAAGCTACCTCCGAATAATTTATCATTTGGCTTTTTATCTTCAGGAGGTAATTGTTTCAATTCGAAATTAATTTCATTTAAATCCTTCTCAGGTATAACAAGGTGTTGACGACCTTTGATGATTTCTAGATTGTCTTCATCAAATGCAATCTTACCTCCAACAATAGTCTTCTTTTTCAAAATGGTCCGGATTGCAGGAAGAATAAGCAAAAACAAAGCTGCAAAAACACCAATATAGACCCAATTGGTAAAATCATTCAAGCCAATTTGATCAATCAGCATTTCAACTACAGGAATAAATCCTTTTTCAAAAAAAGTAATTCCGGCATATCCCAGCAAGCCTGCTGAAATCAATCCCATTAGAAAGGTTCTTTTACTTATCTTTCGTCTCTTTACTATGTCTGCTTTAAATTCGAACATTTTAGATTTTATTTGGAGCTAGATAGACTTAAGCTCTGCCTTTTATTTGTTTAATAACAAAAATAGTTAATTCTTTAAAATGTTAAAGAACTTTCCGATAGAGCATTTCAATAAATCGATGAATATTAAGATTTTTTAGGCTTTTTCAAATTGAAGCTTTCTGAATCCTTCAAATTTTTCGCTTTAAATAGCTTGAAGATCAAAGCTTTCTTTATTTTAGCGACCCAAATTAATTTAATACATGTCTTACATCTTAACCATTCCATTTTTCTCTGTCAAGCTCCACTTTAAAACAAGTGGGACCGTGGTTCGCCCTTTGATGGATGCTAAAAAGGTGACGATGAACGATTCTGCTTTGAGCCTTTCCAATGAATTTAAAGCCCTTTTTCAAAAGAAAATTTTAAATGAAGGTTCTTACCTCTCTATTCTAGACCAATATTCAGAAGGAGATTATTACAAAATGACACTTAGTGTTCCTTTCGAAGCTGCTAAAGACGGTGTTAGTTTTCCTGAATTTGAATTGGAGTTAGAATTTTATTATAAAAAAACAGACAAGGGATATTGGGCAACTATACCTGTACTAGGTGTTGAAGTATTTGCGGAGGAAGAATCAGCATTAGAAGATCGATTGGGAGAGACGGTTCGTTTGGAATTTCTAAGAAAAAGGAAATTGCCAATTATGAATGAGGTGATTTCAACGATTTGGTTTGAAACCATTGAACTTATCCAGCATGATATAAACTTGAGTTTTCATTCATTAAAAGAATTGGAAACGATTTCTGATGAAGATGAAGAAAAACTGATTTCAAGAGTAGCGAGTCGACTTCTTTCTGGTCCAAGAGTCGTGTATGGTAGAAAAAAGGAACTAGATCAAATACTAAAAGCATTAAAATCAAAATTTAATAAAAATGTCATTTTGGTTGGTCCTTCTGGTGTTGGAAAAACGGCCTTAGTTTGGGAAGCTGTAAGGCATTTAAAAAAGCATCGGATCAACCACCGAATTTGGGAAACGACAGCATCAGTTATGGTCAAGGAATTGACCAAAGATACAGGCTGGCAGCATAACCTTTCTGCGCTTTGTCAAGAGCTTTTTAAGAATACGGATATCCTTTTTGTTAGAAACCTTCTGGAGCTTTTTGAAGTTGGAAAATATGTAGGTAATGAAGTAAGCATGGCAGACTATATGCGAACTTTTATCAGCAGGGGAGAAGTGACGATGATTACGGAATGTACGAATGAGGAGTTTGCAAGAATTCAATTAAAAAATCCAAACTATACCAACCTTTTTCAGGTCATTAAATTGACGGAGCCGAAAGAAGAACTCGAAGAAATTATTATCAATAAGGTCAATGATATTGCAAAGAAACGAAGAATAAAATTAGAAGAAGACGCGATAAAAGAGACGATTCGTTTGAATCGAAGATATACACCTTATGCTGGTTTCCCTGGTAAGCCCATTCGTTTTTTAGAAAGCCTATTGATCAATCGCAAAGGGAAATCAAAAACAGTTTCAAGATCAGAAGTAATTCAAAGTTTTTGTGAAGAAACTGGGATGCCTCAGTTCATGGTTGATCCGGAAATTCCAATGGATTTGAAAGAAGTGGAACAAGGTTTTAAAAATAATTTATTTGGTCAAGATAGAGCGATCGAAAGTTTGACTGGTTTGTTAGCTTCTGTCAAAGCAGCTTTGATGCGAACAGGTAAACCGATTGCTTCTTTATTATTTATTGGTCCGACGGGAGTTGGAAAAACTGAAATGGCCAAGCTCCTTTCTGAGTTTATGTTTGGAAAAAGAGATCGAATGGTTCGTTTTGACATGAGTGAATTTTCTGATCCATATTCAGTGATGCGATTGACAGGAGAAAGTTATTTCTCAGATGGATTGTTGACTTCGGCCGTTCGGAGAGAACCATTTTGTGTGCTTTTATTTGATGAGATTGAAAAAGCGCATCCTGATTTTTATGATTTGTTGTTGCAGATTTTGAGCGAAGGACGATTGACAGACAGTAGTGGACAGTTGGTGAATTTCTGTAGTACGATCATTATTATGACTTCAAATATTGGAGCATCAAATTTGCAAAATAATCGAATCAATCTTGGAAAAGGAAAAGGTGTTTCAGAGATCAACGAACATTTTCTGAGTGCCGTCCAGAAATATTTCCGCCCAGAACTTTATAATAGAATTGATCAGGTTTTGCCCTTTGCTCCTTTGACTAAAGATGTCGTAAGATTTGTCGTTGATCGAGAGTTAAAACTTTTTAGAAAAAGAGAAGGAGTTAAATTTAGAAAAATGGATTTGATCATCGAAGAGAAAATCCATGACTTTCTAGCTAAAGAAGGATACAATTCAAAATATGGTGCAAGATATCTTCAGCGAGCGATGCGAGAAAAACTCATCTTGCCATTAGCCAAAGAATTAAGTGGCTATGATTATGACGATCAACTCATTGTAAAGATCAATCAAGATGGTAAAAAACTAATCCCTGAAGTTGAGGAAGATCCTTTAGGGTTGGATTTGTTGTTGGAAGAACTGGATAAAATAAATCAAGCAGATTACACCAGTGATCTTCGTCGACAAATTTATCGACTTCAAGAAGGGCATACTTATGTGATGATGTTAAGCGAATTGGATCTGATGGAACGGACCAAAAAGAAATTGAAAGAAGATTTTTGGAAAAAAGAATCAAGAGGAATTAAATATACCTTTTATATAGAAACGATTGAAAAGATAAAACGCCTTAATAAAAGAATAGAAAAATACGAAGAGGATTTGTCGCTAGCCTGTTTGGATTTAAATGCTTATAATCCTGGGATTGTTGATGAATTAAAAGCTTGGGAGGAGGATTTACTGCAATTGAAAATTTCCTTATATGCTCATTTAAATCCAAAGTCCAATGAATGTCTGATCGGCATTTATGGTGGCAATAGTTTAAAAACTGTAGTTGAGGTTTATCAAAGACTTATTGATTCAAAAGAATATAAGGTGAATGGTCAATCCGTCTGGTTTAGGGACTCTGTATATAATAAGGAGATTCCTGATCAGGAGTTTGGTGGCAAAAGGAAAGCGGCAGAATATATCTATAAAGAATTTAATGGTGATTTTGAAGCAGAGTTAGTCCCACCAAAGAAAGGAGATATGTTATATGGATACGAATTAAAAGTTAATGGTGCTTGTTGTACTTTGTTTTTCGAACAAGAGGAAGGTATTCAAAAATGGTGTTTAATAGATGAAGTAGGAGAACTTTGTCAGGTATCTGTTGGAGATGCTTCTTTTAAAACACCTAATAATATTCATCGTAAGGAATTTTATAAATCGAATCCAAGAAGGGTAGTGAATAAAGATCACTTAAAAGATACTAGGTATAATTTTAATAATACTCTTTCCAAAACGGACTACGTTGATGTTATTAGAGAGCAGTTGGTCATTCATTTTAAGTTAAAATTGGACGAAGAACTTCTTTCTTGATAGCAGTGAGGAGTGAGTGAGGCTTTAGTTTTTGATGCAAGTCTTTGATTATTTAAACCATGACATTAATTCTTAATACAATTTCTACCATGTAAGGGTTAGAGAATATGGAGTCTTTCAGAGAGGCAAAAAAAAAGTTTTTCTACCCAATACTTGTATATCAGATTTTTAGAATTTATACTCGCCTTGTTCTCAGTCAAATATCTTAGTGTTTTTTAGACAATAATATGGTGAAAATATTTATTTGATAAAAAACAATTTATATCAAGCAATGACTTTGATTTTTATATACCTTTGTATTGTCAATCAGATTAATTATTCCGCTCTAATTCTGTGACACAATCCCCTTTAATATTTATGATTTTTATTACGCCTAACCCTCTAGGCTATCAAGAATAATCTCGTTCGCCCCTTTCCCCCCCCTTTACCCCCCAATTTTGGAAGGAACTCAATTTTTTAACCAAAACTTGAGATGACATATGAGGGTTTTATTTGCCGTAATATTCCTGGCAGTTACGACTAGTACTATTGTAGATGCGCAATACAATAAATATTGGTTAGAGTTGACAGATAAGTCGGAAAGTCCATATCGGATTGACCAGCCACAGGAATTTTTATCAGACAAGGCAATAGAAAGACGACTCAATCAGGGTATACCTGTTGATATACAAGATTTACCAGTTTCGACGGCTTATGAAAAAGAAGTAAAAGCCTTAGGAGCAAAAATCTTATACAGCTCGAAGTGGTTCAACGCATTAGCAATTAGTTGCGATGAGACTGTAAAAAACAAATTGAAGAATTTACCTTTTGTAAAGTCAATTCGATTTGTAGGGTATACTATTGACAAAAATAAGACGATTACCAAAAGTGGTACTCAAGAATTTGAATCGGGTACTCCGGGATTTGGCTTTGGAAGCCAACAAATGGAGTTACTCAATGGACAGTTTTTGCATGAGGTAGGTTATCATGGAGAAGGAAAAATGGTTGCCGTCATTGATGGTGGATTCATTGGATTAGAAAGAAGCGTTTTCTTCGATAGTTTAAGATCTCAGGGTTTATTATTACCAAGCAAAGATCTGGTTGATGTTGATGGCATGGTGAGTAAAGCTAGTACTCATGGAACGAAAGTTTTATCAGTAATGGCTGCTAACAAACCAGGTGTATTAATCGGGATGGCTCCTAAAGCTGCTTACGTTTGTATCCGTACAGAAGATCAGCGAATGGAAATGCCAATCGAAGAATGCAATTGGATTGCCGGTGCAGAATATGCGGACAGCATAGGAGCAGACATCATCAATACTTCGCTCGGATATTCTAAATATAATGATCCTTCTTTGGATTATTCTTATCTGGATATGGATGGTCAAACATCGATGGTAAGCCAAGCTGCTGACATTGCTTTTTCGAAAGGAATTTTGGTAGTAACCAGTGCTGGAAATAGTGGAACATTTGATGATGGCCATATTGACGCACCTGGAGATGCAAAAAATATTCTTACCGTAGGTGCAACGAATATGGATGGAAGTCCTGCTTCATTTAGTAGCTACGGACCAACGGCAGATGGTAGAATTAAACCGGAGATAGTTGCTCCAGGAAGAGATGTTTCAGTTGCTTCTATTTATAGAGCAAGGGTTCATTCTTCTAGCGGAACTTCTTATTCTGCGCCAATGATTTCTGGATTAGCTGCAGCACTTTGGAGTGCTTTTCCGGAGAAGAGTAATATTGAGATTCGGGATGCAATTATTCAAAGTGCTACTCATCCTGGTCGAATGAATAATAAGACAGGAGCTGGTTTACCAGATTTTCAAAAGGCTTATTATTTATTAAAAAAATTGAAATAGTATCGTCCCGCTTAATCGAATCGGGATCGTTTGATAATAGACAAGATGCAGTTTAATCACTGCGGTACTAAAGAACAGATTTTAGGGTTTTTTCATTGTTTTTAATTGCTTTGAACACCACTTTTCCTTATAGGTTAAGTGGTGTTTTTTTATGCCTAAGTTTAGTAATTTACTATCGTAAGTTTAGCGCAGCGTAACTTACGATTTTCAAATAATGCGAGTCTCCGACTTGCCTGTAAAGAAAAAATCACTTCCCCAAAACCTTTCTCACTGCCAACTCCGGTAAGATCATTCTCCCCGTGTCAGTAGTACTACCAGTTTTCTTTCCAGTCTCTTTTAAAATATCATAAACTTCTTGAGTCGTCAAATCTGGATTCAAACTTTTCATCAAACCAACCAATCCAGAAACATAAGGACATGCCATCGAAGTTCCACTTAATGCCTTGTACTGACTTCCCGGAAATGTAGAATAAATATCAACTCCCGGAGCTGCAATTCCCATTTTTAAATCTCCAACCAAATTCGAAAAAGATGCTCGATTAATTACAGAATCTAAGGCACTCACCGTAATGACACCATCCGCATTCGCCGGTGTAAATCCAGTTGCATTTA
The DNA here is from genome assembly GCA_937921595.1 of uncultured Saprospiraceae bacterium. Lineage (GTDB taxonomy): Bacteria > Bacteroidota > Bacteroidia > Chitinophagales > Saprospiraceae > JAHDHW01. Next base: position 7,109 of record CAKZTD010000306.1, on the reverse strand, counting down.
GATTGCTGTTTCCAGCAGCAACCACAATGATAGCATTCGCTTTGGCAGCATACTCAACGACTTCCTGAAAAGCCTCTTGGGCAGCTTCCCTCGATGGACCACCGATCGAAACTGAAATCACATCTGCTCCATTATCAATCGCTTCGATGATCCCTTCGATCAATCGTTGTTGTGTAATTAGCCCCATGAAGTTCATCACTTTTACACCCGTAACTTCTGCAAAATCATCACTTGGAAATGCGGAAGCAACGCCTATTCCATTATTGGTAATTGCAGCGGCAATACCTGCGCAATGCGTTCCATGACCATTAGTGTCTTTATCATATTCTTTATTTACAGAGCGATATCTACCTTTTAAATCTTCATGATTTGCGTCAATTCCAGAATCAACGATAAAGACCTTGGTTTTTTTCTTAGGTTTGATTCCTTCTTTATTTAAAAAAGTATACAATTTATCCATGCGCATCGCATCAAATCCCCAAAGCTTATTGACATTTGGATCGTTGATACCAAAGTCGATTTTACCTGGAGGTGTTTTTCTACTGAGGATAGGATTTATTTTAAAAACCTCATTGAGTTCGACTTGCTCAACTACCTTAGCACTTTTTAAAGCGTCCATGATTTCCAAAATCTTCGAAAAATACTCGTCAGGAATATCAATCATATGATAATCATCTAAATCAGTTGAAGATCCTTTGACAGGATGAAAAGCGAGGGTATGACTTAGATTATATTTTGAAAGAATAGATGCAATAGCTGTAATAGATTCTCCTTCCTGAATTTGGATCAGCAATTCTCCATTTTGATCAATATCATTTATGGTAAAACTAGGAGCAACATCAAAGGTAGATTGCAAATAGGATTTCCCTTTAAATTGGAAAGCACCAAAGAGGACCATCAGCATGACAAAAAAGGTTAGCTTGCTATCTTTGAAAAAACTGAAAAACTTAGCAATTATGCCCATAGTCAGTAAATCACGAAACAAAGCGAAGAGTTTTACGGAAAATAGACCAGGAGAGAGGAGTAAGGCAGGTAAGTAAACCAACAAACTCCCAAAAAATATCTTTTGCATTAATCCACCAACTTTACGATTCTCTTTAAAAAAGAACCAAAGAATCAGCCCACTAAGGCTGATAAAGTAACTGGTGGGATATAGGAAATCAAGCATAGTTTTTATTTAAGTGAGAACCTGTCCAAATTTTATTTTCGTCGGAATGATAAACTTTGGTCAAATTTTGAATCAAGATCTTGAAATAATATCTTCATTTTATCGCATTTAAACAAAAATGAAAGATCAGCAGATCTTTTAAATCGCTCAATGCCATTATTATGACGATCAAATTTTGAAAAGGAACAAAAAGAGCGTTTTATTGTTACTATATGAAGACCAAAAGACATTGGATTTCGCTAAAAACTGACTTTTTACGAAAGGTAGCGGCGCGGACGTGAAATTCGTGATGAAAATTTATACTTTTGTGTCCAATTGACGGATCTATATTATATTAGTAAGTTATTTTGAATTTGAAAAATCATTGAAAGAGCTGACTGTAAGGAAGTTGTGAGATGATATTTCAAATATCTTGAAAAAAATAACTTATTAAGAATTCCGTCTAATAACTTAATTTAAAATAAAGATAGAAAATGGCAGATTCACCAGAAAGAATAAAATGTTTAATAATTGGTTCGGGTCCTGCAGGTTATACTGCAGCAATTTATGCTTCTAGAGCTAACTTGGAACCTGTATTATATACCGGCCCGGAAATGGGCGGTCAATTGATGATCACAACAGATGTGGAAAATTATCCTGGATACCCGGATGGTGTCATGGGGCCACAGATGATGGAAGAGTTTAGAAAACAAGCAGAACGATTTGGTACTCAGATTCGAATGGAGATGATTACGAAGACGGACTTTTCAGGTCCTGTTCATAAAGTTTGGACAGAATCAGGTCATGAGATTCATACCGATACGGTAATTATTTCAACAGGAGCGAGCGCAAAATGGCTTGGTCTTGAGAACGAAGGAAGATTGGCTAGAAATGGAGGAGGTGTTTCCGCATGTGCAGTTTGTGATGGTTTCTTTTATAAAGGAATGGATGTAGCGGTAGTTGGTGCTGGTGATACCGCAGCAGAAGAAGCACATTATCTTTCTAAACTTTGCCCAACAGTACACATGTTGGTTCGAAGAGATGAAATGAGAGCATCTAAAATCATGCAAGAGCGAGTAAAGAATACAGAGAATATCAAAATTCACTGGAACACTTCAACTTTAGATGTGATTGGAGAAGAAGAAGTAGAGGCGATTAAAGTTGTAAATAATGTAACCAAGGAAGAAAGTAGTATCCCCGTCAAAGGATTTTTCGTAGCAATTGGTCACAAGCCAAATACGGATATTTTCAAAGAATGGTTAGATATGGATGAGACTGGATATATTATTACTCAAGCAGATAGTTCAAAAACAAACATCGAAGGTGTTTTCGCAAGTGGAGATGCTCAAGACCATGTTTATCGTCAAGCAGTTACCGCTGCAGGAACAGGCTGTATGGCGGCATTGGATGCGGAGCGTTACCTTTCTGCTAAAGGAATAGTTTAGAAGAAATGTAGTTATATCGGTTATGTAGTTATATGGTTATGATCTTTATGGTCCACCATATAACCACATAACTAAATAACCCGATGATCTCTTTCCCTGCCTCTTTTTAGATTCAATATTTTTGATATCTTTGCAGCTCAACCTAACCTTTCTAGTGAACTTACGTTCCACCAAATAACCATATATTTTTAACTAAAAGACTATTAATATGACATCAATAGCGACAAAATTCCGTGCTGGAGTTCTCTGGGGCGATGAAGTAACTGATCTTTTTAATTATGCCAATGAGCATAACTTTGCGATTCCTGCAGTAAATGTGGTAGGTACCAATTCTGTAAATGCGGTTTTGGAAACGGCAAGAGAAGTAAATTCTCCAGTGATTATTCAATTTTCAAATGGAGGTGCTCAGTTTTTTGCTGGTAAAGGACTTTCTAATGAGAATCAACAAGCTGCCATTCTTGGGGGTATTTCTGGTGCGATGCATGTACATGCAATGGCTAAGGCTTATGGTGTAACAGTTGTACTTCATACCGATCATTGTGCTAAGAAATTGTTGCCTTGGATCGATGGTTTATTAGATGCAGGAGAACGATTTTTTGAGTCTCGAGGATATCCGCTTTATAGCTCACATATGTTAGATTTATCTGAAGAGCCATTGGAAGAAAATATCGAGATTTGCTCTAAGTATTTTGAGCGAATGAATAAAATCGGTATGACGATTGAAATCGAGCTTGGAGTAACTGGAGGAGAAGAAGATGGTGTTGACAATACGGATATAGATAGTTCTCGTCTTTATACTCAGCCAGAGGAAGTATCTTATTCTTATGAAGCATTGAACAAGATTAGTAATAAATTTACCATTGCTGCTGCTTTTGGAAATGTACACGGCGTTTATAAGCCAGGGAATGTAGAACTTACTCCTAAAATTTTGAAAAACTCTCAGGAATTTGTTCAAGAGAAATTTAAAACCGAAGCAAATCCGATCAATTTTGTATTCCATGGTGGCTCTGGATCTTCACGTGAAGAAATCCGAGAAGCGATTGAATATGGAGCGATCAAAATGAACATTGATACTGATATGCAATGGGCATTTTGGGATGGTCTTCGAAATTACTACGAGGATAAAAAAGATTATTTGCAAACGCAAATTGGTAATCCAGATGGTGATGATGTTCCTAATAAAAAGAATTACGATCCAAGAAAATGGTTACGTGTAGCGGAGCAATCTTTTGTAGAGCGATTGAAAATTGCTTTTGAAGATTTGAACTGTTTGGATAAGAACTAGAGTGGTGCTCTTTAAGTTCGCAATAGGCTAAGATTGTCCTGAGTCTAATAATTAAACGAACAAGTAAATTTAAAAAGACCAAATCTGATATTCAGGTTTGGTCTTTTTTTATGTTCACGATTTAATCTATGATGTAAAAAGAATCGCATTTGGATAGGTTTTATTCCTTCTTTTGTTTTTACTCAGATAAAATTTTCTTTTTAATGAAATTTTATTGTAAAAATTACACCTGAAATATAAAAATCGAAGGAAGAACTACGAAATTGCGGAAAATTAAAATTCAATACATCATGAATTTTGACAGAGAAAGACGCAGATAAATACGATTTGTTATGTTAAAAAAGGAGAACTAAGATTTTGGAAAAGTATTTAAAATATAAGTTCGGTGTAAACCAAGCCTACACTAAAGGCGGAAGAAAATGAGAAGTGCAGAGAGATCTATTTTAGAACAACCGTTTTCAATTTCTTCGCCAAATCATCCCGCATACCAATCAGCTTTTGCTGAACCTTCAACAATTTCATCATCTTCCCCGTATCTGTATTCGAATCAATCTCTTTAAGTCTTTGCTGATTCTTTTCGCACATCTTGATGATTTTTTTAAACTTAAAACGATAAAGCGCATTGATGCTATCCTTCATATAGTTGTCATCTGGATCAGGCTGGGTGGTCAAAATGATTTCCCATTTAGCTTTCCAGTTTTCACTAAACTCGAAAGGGGAGTGAACAAGATCTACGGCTAAGGTTTGAATTTTTGGGTCAATATGATTTAAAAAATACTTTTCGCCAATTGGTTTTTTATCAACTAGACGTTCGCGACATTCTTTTGCAATCGCTTCATATTCTTTATTGTCAAAATCATCAATGACATCCTCAATATTTTTTAAAATATAAGCTGCCACGGTAGTCGTTTCCTCTGTATCAAAATACTTGTCACCTCCTGAAATTAGAATTCTGATAATATCTTTCTCTTGATATTCATTTCCCGCCGAAGGCTTCTTTTGTTGCTTTTGCGAAATTTGCCCAATTCCACTTTCTGGAGAAGGTTCAAGACTCATCAATTCTTCTGTTAGTCTTTGATGGGTGCCTGGCGAATTAACTTGTTCTTTTTGTCGCTTCTTTTTTATATCAATACCTACCAGCTTGTTAATTTCATTTACGAGAATGGTCTCATCCATTTCAAATTTCCGAGAGCATTCTTTAGTATAAACAGAACGCTTTAAAGGATCAGGAATCTTAGCAATACTCGCAACGATATCTTTGATCAAGCCTGTTTTTTTGACTGGATCATTTTTAGTTTCTTCTAAAAGAAGGTCTGTTTTAAAAAGAATAAAATCTTGTGCTTTCTCTGTTATAAACTCTTTAAAAGCTGCAGCTCCAACATTTTGAAGATAAGAATCAGGATCTTCTCCTTCTGGAAGTAAGACAACTTTTACATTCATGTCTTGCTCCAAAACTAAATCCAGTCCACGAAGTGCAGCTTTCTTTCCAGCAGCATCACCATCATATAAGATCTTAATGTTTGGAGTATATCTTTTGATCAAACGAATCTGCCCAGTAGTAAGAGAGGTTCCTGAGGAAGCTACTACGTTTTCAATACCACCTTGATGCAATGAAATAACATCGGTATATCCTTCCACAATAATACACTCATCTTCTTTTCGAATTCCATTTTTTGCAAAGTAAGCTCCATAGAGTACTTTGTTTTTTACATAAATTTCCGTCTCCGGAGAGTTGATGTATTTTGGAATCTTCTTTTCCTTGGAAAGTGTTCGACCTGCAAAAGCTATTACTTTGCCTGTTATGTTATGAATCGTAAACATCACACGATCTCTAAAAAAGTCAGAACTATATTTAGTAGTCAAGCCTAGTTTACGAAGTAATTCTATACTATAACCATCATGAACGGCTTTAACCGTAAATGCATCTTTTTTTGCTGGCGCAAAGCCAAGACCGAATTTTTTAATAGTCTCTTCTCTAAATCCTCTTTCTTTATAGTAGGAGAGTCCTACACTTTTACCAATTCCAGTATTAAAAAGATTGTCGGCATAAAACTCTTTTGCATAATCAGTAATGATCGTTAGACTATCCAGATGTTTACGCTCCTCAATGTTTTCAATACTGGATTGTGTTTCTTCTAATTCAATGCCATATCTTTTAGCTAAATGACGCAGTGCTTCTGGAAACGTAAAGTTTTCAAGTTCCATAATAAACTGCACCGGATTACCGCCTTTACCACATCCAAAACATTTATAAATATTCTTGCCAGGAGAGACCGTAAAGGAGGGCGTCTTTTCATTATGGAAAGGACACAAACCGAGCATGTTCACTCCACGTCTTTTTAAAGTGACATAATCTTGGATCACATCTTCCACTTTTGCTACCTCTATTATTTCCTGTACCGACTTTTGTGAGATCATTTATTAATATTTTTTTCTTTTATACTTGGACAGAATAAAGATATAAATTTTAGAAAGCTAATTCTAATAAAAGGTTTTAGGTATCTGGTGTTCAGCATTCGTAAAGCCCGAATCCCGAATACCTAATGCCGTTTTGGTTTTAGAATTAAGAAATTCCAAAGTTTGTTCTATCGGAAATCGCATAATTATTCTTGCCCTCTAAAGCTTTTACAATGATAAGGAAATCATGCTTATTGTTCTCGAAAAACACCTAAAAAGGCTATTTAAATTTTAATTAACCTAGGTTAAATGTTTTAACAAATGTAAATAATAACAGATTAAATCTTTGATAGTCAGTTTGTTGCAGAGTTTTTCTTAACACTTCTTAAAAACTATAACACGCACAATAAAGCAATAAGACATACTAAAGCACTTAGAAATCGTTCTAAGAATGATTTTAAAAACGGAGTACCGAATGCGGTAAATCGAAAATCAGTTGACAAACGAAACCATGAAAATAAAAATCCTTTAGCCAGGGATTTTAACCAAAAAATATTAACTCCAAATGGAGTCTAAAGAGTAATGGGTGTTCTCATAGTGTGTGGGCTGCCCGTCAGACAATTTTGTCTGGCGAGGCAGTTTTTTTTATTTCTCGACTCACTAAGTTCGCTCGAAATGACAAAGGAAAAGCCTTTGTATAAATTGAAAAAAAATAGACTCTGCAAAGAGTAAAGAATAATGGGTGTTCTCATAGTGTGTGGGCTGCTGGTCGGACGAATGTGTCTGACCAAGCAGTTACTTTAAAAACGCTAGAATACTTTTGAAAAAAAATAGA
>CAKZTD010000305.1 GCA_937921595.1 uncultured Saprospiraceae bacterium | reverse complement strand
GATTTGGAGAAAGTGTTCCGCTTCAAAGCAATGAGTCTGAAATGGGGAGAAGCAAAAATCGTCGAGTAGAGTTTGTTGTTATGGAATAAAATAAATGTTTCTTTTTTAATTTTATCGATTAAGATTGTTTTCATTCTTTTTCTCTCTTTTATTAAATTCTAATATATTTGCTCAAACTCAACCAGACCAAGAGTCTTCGATAAAACATAAATTCATTAAGAATACGCTGATTAATTTAAGTATCCATCCTGGTCTTAACTTTTCTTCATTATCTGCGTCTTCTTCTTTCTTTTATCAAAATTCAGTTGATTTCGATAATGAACTTGCACTAAGATTAGATTTAGAATTAGAAGCGATTTTACCTTTCAACAATTATCGTTGGGGAATTTTTGCAGCAGGTTCAATTCAATATTTTAAATCTGAAAAAGAATTACAAACAAGCATTGCAAATACAGAAATAACCTTTATCGAAATCCCGATTGGAATTCGTCATTATTTACCATTAAATCCAAATTCTAAACTTTTTTTAAATGCAGCATTTGTAATTGATGCTGATATTTTTTCTGTCATCAATTACGACAACGCACCCACCGTATCACTGATCCCCTCTAATATTTTTGCTATAGGTATCGGATATAAATCCAAAGATAAAATTAGTGTAGAATACCGCTATTATGGAGAAAGATACCTAAGTGGCAGTTATCTACTTTGGGATTCGGAATTCACCAATATGTCTTTGATTTTTGGATTTAAATTATTTTAGTCCAAGCAAATGATGTCTCATTCATCATTCCATTATATCTTTGAAACTTAAATTGAATTCCCATTGTTACTTATCTCATATTAATATAAAGAGATCATGATCAGAGCAAGCATTAAAAGTAAAGAGAAAGAGGATATTTCACTTCTCATAAACATAGATAATCACCCTTGGAATTACATTTGTGATTGCGGACAAGCAAGTGGTTTTTCAGTTAAAGAATATCAAAACACCAAGGCTATTTTTATTAGCCATACCCACTTTGATCACTTCCTTGGATGGGATCAAATCATGAGGCACCAAATGGATTCAAAACAAAAAGTAATCATTTGCGGTCCTTTAAATATTGCCAAACAAGTCCAATCAAAACTTCGAGCTTATACCTGGAATCTTATTTCTGAAGATGCAATTACTTATGAGATTCGAGAAATTGTTAGTGAGGATTTAATCAAAGTTTATTCAATGGTTCCTAATAACTGGGAATTGATTGAAGAAAAAACAATCTCCTCTAAAGTAGTTTACCAAGAAGATAATTTCACGGTTAGATATGCGATACTTGATCATAAAACTCCTTGTATTGCTTATCGTTTTGATGAGGTAGATAGTTTAAAAATCAATATTGAAAAAAGCCCCTACCCTGGCGGCCCTTGGGTTAAAAATCTAAAGGAAGCTTTTGAGCAAAATAATCCAGATACAGAAATTGAAATCAAGGAAGAAAAGATTCGAGCAAAAGATCTTTTTCATTTAATAGAAAAAAAGATAGGACATTCTCTTGGTGTCATCATGGATCATGCCGCTGACGAGTCGAATCATCAAAAAATCAGTGATCTATTTTCTGCCTGCGACATCGTTTATATGGAGTCTTTTTTCATGGCCGCAGATAAAGAATTGGCGATGCAGCATTTCCATAGTTATACTATTCCATCGGGTAGTATTCTTAAAAAAATTGGAGTCAAAGAGGCCGTACCAATGCACTTTTCGAGAAAATATAATGCAGAGGAAATAGAAGAATTGATTAGGGAATTTGAGCAAGCTTTTGAGGAATAATTTTCTAACTTATTTAAATTTCTCAACCTCAGCGAATCCTCCTTTTCTTTTGCGTTTTTATTAATCACCGCAGAAAAAAAGAGACGGAGAATTAGTTATTAATTTTCCATGAAAATTTATAACATAAAAAAATAAGAAAAAGGATTAGTCCTCCGGTGCTAATTTCACCTCCAAACCATCTAACTCTTTTGTCATTTGAATCTGACACCCCAATCGGCTATTTTCTTCAATATTAAATGCCTCTGACAACATCGCCTCCTCATCATCTGATGGCTCCGGCAGGTCATGATCCGATATCACATAACACTGACAAGAAGCACACATCGCCATTCCTCCACAAGTGCCAGCAACGGGCATCTCATAGGCCTTACATATCTCCATAAGGTTCATGTTCATATCCGTTGGAGCTTCCAGTTCATGGACAGCACCTTCCCGATCAATCACTTTTATCTTTATATCAGACATGATTTATTGGTTTAAAGTGGTTTCAGCTTTTTAAAGGAGTATAGTCAAAGAGCAATAGTTCGGTAGTTTTTGACACGGATTTCCTCAGGTTATTCACAGATTTTCACAAAGGATTATTTATCAAAAGTCTTAAACAAGGAATGAATCAATTCGTTAGAAAATCAACCTAACTCAAACTTTTTACGACCGCTTTCTCTGCCTCTTTCCGACTACCATCGAAACCATTAATCCCCGAAACCGTCGTATACTTCATAACGTGTTTTTTCCCAGGATTAATAATCTTAAAAGCAGCTTGACACATGATAGTCGCTTCATGAAAACCACAAAGAATTAATTTCAGTTTTCCAGGATAAGTATTCACATCACCGATGGCAAAGACGCCAGGAATGTTGGTTTGATAATCCAATGCATTATTGACAAGGATGGCATTTTTTTCGATTTCCAAACCCCAGTCTCCCATTGGACCGAGTTTTGGAGATAGGCCAAATAGTGGAATAAAGGCATCCGTTTCTATATCAAAAATTTCATCATCTTTTTTTACAGAAATAGATTTTAAAACACCATTACCATTCAAGGCAGCAACTTCAGCGGGCGTGATGATTTCTATCTTCTTAGCCTTTCTCAGTTGAATGGCTTTTTCCACAGAATCCAAGGCTCCCCGAAATTCGTTTCTACGATGTATTAAGGTTACAGATGATGCAATGTCGGTAAGGAAAATACTCCAGTCGAGCGCAGAATCTCCACCACCAGCGATGACCACTTTTTTATTCCGATAAACCTCCGGGTCTTTTATAATATAAGCTAGCCCTTTATCTTCGAACCGTTCAAGGTTCTCTAATTTAGGTTTTCGAGGTTCGAAGCTTCCAAGACCACCTGCAATCGCCACTACCGGCGCACGATGCTTAGTACCTTTATTAGTCGTTACGATAAAAGTACCGTCTTCTAATTTTTCAATGGTCTCGGCCCGTTCTCCCAAGGTGAAACCCGGTTCGAATTGCTTGCCTTGTTCCACCAGGTTTTCAATCAAGTCACCAGCCAGAATATCTGGGAAACCCGGAATATCAAAAATGGGTTTCTTTGGATAAATCTCTGCACATTGCCCGCCAGGAATAGGGAGCGCATCAATTAAATGCGTTCGCAACTTGAGCAATCCTGCTTCAAAAACGGTGAACAGTCCAGTTGGTCCAGCTCCAATTATGAGTATATCTGTTTTAATCATTTGATGTCTATCTATTTTCGTTTACAAGGATTATTTAATTAATGATTCCGTCACCTCGTTAAGTACTTTTACTTTTCTTTCGAAATCTCCTTTTATTGTTTTTCTAAAAACGTTTAAATTTTCTACCAATCGATTGATATCTTTTGGAAGTACTTCTTCAAAAAACTGTCGGAGTCGTTTGGCAGTAGTTGGTGATTTCCCATTCGTAGAAATCGCTATTTTGACATGTCCTTTGGTGACAATACCGCCCATATAAAAATCACAAAAAGGTGGATTATCGGCGACGTTCACTAATAAGTTTTTAGACCTGCAATTGTGATAAACTTGTTCATTTACTTGAACATCATCAGTTGCGGCAATAACGATGTGTTTTTGATCCAGGTATTTTTGATGATACTTGTCGTCAATGCATTTCACTTTTTTATCTTTTAGAAAATCAAGCGTTTCCTTTCGGAAAAAAGGAGCGACCATTTCTACTTCTGAATCAGGACTAGACTTCAACAAGAAGGTCAGTTTTTCCAATGCTACAAAGCCACCACCAACAATCAGTATTTTCATCTGATGGGTCTTCAAAAAGATGGGGTATAAATTATTTCTATCGTTCATAATCTGTTTTGCTTTTTGAGGATATGAATGAACGTCCTAATGCTACATGTTGGATTTCTTTTAACTTTCTCCTATGGTTTACCACAGTTCCGAGAATGATGACAGCGGGGTTCGATAAACCATACTTCTCTACTTCTACTTCAATGGTTTCAACGGTGCCAGTGGCTATTTTTTCATGTAGAGTTGTTCCATTTTGAATGATAGCAACAGGCAGGTCTTTCTTACCAGCGAGTTTAAATAATTCTACTATTTGTGGCAGTTTGCTCATCCCCATCAAAATAACAACTGTAGCAGTAGATTGACTGGCAAGCGCAACATCCTGTGAAAGGGTTCTGTCTTTTGTGGTGCCTGTGATGACCCAAAAACTTTCTGCAGATCCTCTTTTGGTTAATGGAATATTTTGTAAAGCAGGCACGGCCAGGGAAGAAGAAATTCCTGGGACAACTGCTGTTACCAAACCATGTTGCGAAGCGTATTCCATTTCCTCTGCTCCTCTTCCAAAAACAAAAGAGTCTCCTCCTTTTAATCGTACAACATGTCCATGAGCAAATGCTTTTTGAACAATCATGTCGTTTATTTCGTCTTGGCTGTAACGATGATTCCCCTTCCTTTTTCCAACAAATATATGTTGTGCTTGTGGCGCATGTTTCAATAACATGGGATTAACAAGGGCATCATATAATACTACCTTTGCAGCTTGTAAAACTTTTACAGCCTTTAAAGTGATGAGGTCTTCGTCGCCGGGGCCAGCTCCAATTACGGTGAGTTTTGGTGTGGAATTATACATTAGCTAATTGATTTTTACGATAGTTTTCTATAATCTTTAAAAAATTGATGGCCTCCTCGATATATGATTTAGCAAAAGCCTCTGTTGGTTCATTCTCTTTTATTTGGAAAACGATTTGATTGAAAGACTTTGATAAATTTATCTTTTTCGTTTCTATAAATAATTCATCGAATTGTTTTACAATTCCAGCCTGTGTATTGGTTTTTGCATCTTCGGAAGTTAACAATGCTTTTGATCCGTTGATAAAAGAAGAATAAGTGTGGTATATTGCATCAGACCATCTCTTTTCTTTGATAGCATCATAAGCAAAGGATACTTTTTCTTCGGCTTCCAAAAATAAAGTCTGTACGAGATCAATGACTACACCTGCACATTCTCCTATACCGATGGCTTTCACATATTGACTGCCATTGCCCCAGTCTATAAAGTCTTCTTGACTAAGATTTTCAATACTTGCCAACGGCTTTAATAATTCGTAAAAATACTTTTCCCCTTTTGCATCATAGTAATCTAGAAAAGATTGACCATTTGTATTTAGTTCAAAATCATTGAGTAAATACCGAAGTGCCTCAGGGCCTCTTTTACTTGGAATTTTTATAACCTTATCCGCAAACCTTCCTTTGCCATCTCCAAGGGAACCTCCACCGAGTAAGACCTGAAGCGCAGGAGCCACTAATTTATCTTTTGTTCGAATAGACATTCCTTGAAAGCCAATGTGTGCCATGTTGTGTTGACCACAGGCATTCATGCAACCACTTATTTTGATGATGATATTTTTGTTGTTAATATAATCTGGATACTCACTTGCAAGCACACGTTCTAATTCCTCGGCTATTCCGGTGCTACTTGTTATTCCAAGATTACAAGTGTCTGTTCCCGGGCAGGCGGTTATATCAATAGTCGCATTATACCCTGGATCAGCGAAACCTAATTTGGAAAGTTCCTGGTAGAGGTAAGGCAGATAACTTTCTTTGATATTTCTAATAACGATGTTTTGACGAATGGTAAATCGCAATTCATTCGTTCCCCATTCTTGAATTAAAGCGGCCAATTTTCTTGCTTTTTCAGTGGTAAAATCACCCAGCAGTATTTTGACGCCAATAGCAAATAATCCTTTTTGTTTTTGGCGAATGGCATTGGTTAATTTCCAATGGTCATAATTTTTCTGATCTTTGATAATAGTATCTGGAGTTTCTTTTTTTGGTAAAAGAGAATAGATGTCTTTTTCAACAGTTTCGATAGTAACGGACTGTTGAGATAAAGCTTTTTGTTCCTCTTCTACTAAGGCCATGAAGCCATGAAGACCTAAGTTTTTTACTAAGAACTTCATACGCGCTTTCAGTCTTTTAGAACGTTCGCCATGACGATCAAAAACACGTAGAATAGCTTCCGTGGTTGGAATAAGTTTATCCACTGGTAAAAAATCGTAAAGCAAATCTGCATGACGAGGTTGAGACCCCAGGCCACCAGCTAACATAACTTTGAATCCTCGCTTTCCGTCCTCTTCTTTTGGAATGAATCCCAAATCATGGATATAACTCAATGCAGTATCTTCATCACTGGAAGAAAAAGAGATCTTAAACTTACGTCCCATCTCTTGACAAATAGGATTTCGTAAGAAAAACTGGAAAACGGCATGCGCATAAGGTGTGACATCAAAAGGTTCTTTAGGGTCAACTCCAGCTAAAGCGCTGGCAGTTACATTTCTAACCGTATTCCCGCAGGCTTCTCGTAAGGTAATAGCATCCCTCTCCAGCTCTGCCCAAAGCTGAGGTGTACGATCCAAACTCACATAATGGATTTGAATATCTTGACGAGTAGTGATGTGTAATTTCCCGGTAGAGTATTCGTCCGATACATCAGAGATGCGTAATAGTTGCTCACTAGTTACTTTTCCGTAAGGCAGTTTGATGCGAATCATTTGCACTCCCGCTTGTCGTTGGCCATAGACTCCTCTGGCCAGACGAAGAGATCTAAAACGCTCTTCATCTACTTTTCCATTTTTGAATAAATGAATCTTTTTTTCTAATTCAATAATATCTTTTTGGATGCGGATATTTTCAAACTCTGATCTAAAACTCTGCATATTATATGATTTAATTTTGGGAATTATAATTATACTTTTTCTACTATGCTTATAAATGATGTATTCATGTTTAGTTTAAAAAGCCAACGCCTGCGGTGGTATTCGTTTGTGTATCAATGAGAATGAAAGCACCATTGGCTCTATTCTTTTTGTAAGCGTCGAAGTAGATAGCTTTGTTGAGACGGAGTTTTACCTGGCCAATTTCATTTAGTTTTAATGCCCCAGCGTTTTCTGTTTCTTTATGTGCACCAAAATCTGTAGGAATGAGATAATCAATACTAGTAATTTTTGATTGCACCGTGTTGTTATTATGTTGCAATATGTATTTTGTACCTTCTGTAAGATTTTTATTATCCATCCAACAAATGGTTGCGTTTAGTTCTTTTTCTATTTGTGGTACTTCAGTTGATTTTACAAGCATATCTCCTCTGCTAATATTTACCTCATCATTTAAGGTGATGACAACTGAACTTCCTGCGCTGGCCTCTTCAAGTTCATCTTCAAAAAAGTGGATCCTTTTGATAGTCGATTGTTGAAAAGAAGGTAGAACCGTTATTTCATCATTTACCTTCAAGCTGTTGCCATAAACTTTTCCAGCATAGCCTCTAAAATCATGAAAATCGTTGCTCTTAGGTCGAATCACCGTTTGAACAGGGAATCGAACTTGTGCTTCTTCTTTAATAGAAGTAGTATCTATGTTCTCAAGTTTTTCTAAAATTGTTTCCCCTTTGTACCAAGGTGTTTTTGAGGAAGCATTGACTACGTTGTCTCCATTTAAGGCACTAACAGGAATGTAGCTTATCTGCTGTGGACTATAATCACTTTTGGCAGTTAGTTCTTGAAAGTCATTTTTGATTTGATCAAATGTAGTCTGAGAAAAATCTACTAAATCCATTTTGTTAATGGCTACAATGACATGTTCTACCCGCAATAAATTGTTGATAAAAAAATGCCGATATGTTTGTTCAATTACTCCCTTTCTAGCATCAATTAAAATAATAGAAACCTGGGAAGTAGAAGCACCAGTAACCATATTTCTAGTGTACTCAACATGGCCTGGAGTATCAGCAATAATGTAACTCTTTTCTTGAGTTGAAAAATAAATATGAGCTACATCAATGGTAATTCCCTGTTCGCGTTCGGCGACCAATCCATCAGTAGCAAAAGAAAAATCCAAATAATCGTAGCCTCTTTGTTCACTGCTTTTTTTGATGGCCTCCAATTTATCATCGGTTAAGGATTGTGTATCATAAAGTAGTCTTCCAATTAAAGTACTTTTACCATCATCCACAGAACCAGCGGTTGCTATTTTTAAAGCATTCATAAATTTACATTTGAATTGTTTTGAGAATAGTATTTTTTTCTGCTAAAATTATTGTGCATTGAGGGGGACTCAATTCATTTGATTCTAAATCTAGAAATAGCCAACTTGTTTTCGTTTTTCCATAGCCGCTTCAGATCGCTTGTCGTCAATTCGGGCTCCTCTTTCCGAGATTGAAGACTGCTGAATTTCCTGTACGACCTCTGCAATGGTTTTAGCATGAGAAGCTACTGCAGCAGTGCAGGTCATGTCTCCAACGGTTCGAAAACGAACTGTTTTTATTTCTACTTTTTCATTATCTTCTTTGTATACAAAAGGAGAGTGACTCCAGATGAGGCCATCTCTAATAAATATTTCTCGTTGATGTGCAAAGTAGATCGATGGAATTTCGATGCCCTCTTTTTCAATGTAAGACCAGACATCCAATTCAGTCCAATTAGAGATCGGGAAAATCCGTACGTTCTGACCAAGGTCAATTTTTCCATTAAGCATATCGAATAATTCCGGACGTTGGTTCTTTTCATCCCATTGTCCAAAATCATCTCTTACTGAAAAAATGCGTTCTTTAGCTCTGGCTTTTTCTTCATCTCTACGAGCGCCTCCAATACAAGCATCAAATTTAAATTCTTCAATTGCATCTAATAAAGTCGTAGTCTGTAAGGAGTTTCTACTTGAGTATTTCCCATTCTCCTCTTTCACCTTTCCTTCGTCAATCGAATCTTGTACATTTTTTACAATCAATTTCAGTCCTAGTTCTTTCACCAAGCGATCTCTAAACTCAATAGTCTCTGGAAAATTATGGCCAGTATCTATATGCATCAATGGAAAAGGAATTCGAGCCGGATAAAAAGCTTTTTGCGCCAAGCGAACTAAGGTGATGGAATCCTTCCCTCCAGAAAAAAGTAACACAGGTTTGTTGAATTGAGAAACCACTTCTCTGAAAATATGGATGGCTTCGCTTTCTAAATTATGATTCATAATGCTTTCGTTTTATAGTTTGTTGATGCTATGTCCAAAATGATGAGGGTATTAATTTTGAATTTTAAAGATGCAAACCACACTCTCGATTTTGGAGAACTTTAGTTGGATCAAAATACCTTGTTTCGTTCTGGAGATTATTTTTGGAGAGAAAGTTTCCGAGTTGCTGATCGGTCCAACGATAAAAGGGACTTACTTTTAGAATGCCATCCTTGCTAAGACTCAGAATATCAAGACTGTCCCTCCAGGCAGTTTGTCCTTTTCTGATGTTAGTAAACCAAACATCTGGTTGATGTTCTTTTAGTGCTCTTCGAAAAGGCTCCAATTTTACTTGTTCAGTGAACAGTATATGCTTAGGATCATCCATTTGGGGAATGCCATTGAATAAAGTATCTCTTTGGGAAGCGGTTTGTAATGGCGTGTAAGTATGAAGTTGTAAACTCAAGTTTTTCTTCAGTTGCTCTGCATACAAATAAGTATACGATGTGTTGTATCCTGTGTCGCACCAGATAACATCGATATCACTTTTTACACTGCTAACGAGTTTTAGTATGGAAGCGGAGTATGGTCCAAAATTGGTCGTCACTATAGGCCTGATTGCAATATTGATGGCCCACTTTACAATCTCAGTAGGAGTCTTTGATTCCAAAGCTTTATTGAATTCTGCGATATTTTCTTTTGTTATGTTCATCTTAGTATTTTTTTCCAAATGCAATGTGGTTCCAGGTTCTCTCATGAAGAAAGTATAAAACCATTTTTGTTATTAATTCAATAGCTCCGATAGAAAATGCAAGGCTTAAGGTTCCAGTTATTAACCAAGAAATCAGGATGGTGTCAATCGTTCCTACTGCACGCCAACTGATGGTCTTTGCTAAGCTTCTTTTATTCGATTCAAGGGATATCATCTTTTGCTCCTCCTTGAAAAGACTATTGTTGGTTTGTGAAAATTCTTGATGCATTATTGTTTGTAATTATAAATCTATTTATCCCATAGATTTAGTAGGGTAATAATACAAACCTAAGTCCTTTTTTGGAAAGATGAAAGAGAAGAGAGTGTTAAAGTCTATTGAATTGGTAGGATTATAAATAAAAGGCAAAAGGGATAGCTTACTTATTGTTTTGCAATTCGTTCATATTGTAAAACTAAATTAGCCGGAAGATTAAATCAAAAGCGATTATTTGGTATATTTTCAATAAATAGGAAATTAAAAAAAGGGGAGGAAGAAGTGAAAAATATTTCCAAATAGGTGCTATTTTTTTATAAAATAGCATTTAGACGTAAGGAAAAAAGGAGAAAGTCAGCATAAATGATTTTCAGAAAACAAATCAGACAGGCATTAATTCTGGCTTCATAAAATAGATCAAATCACAAAATCATCCAAGGTATTATTTTCCATTATAGCAAGTGTACTATCTCGGATTTGAATCATCAACTTATGAACACTACAAGTTTTCTCATCTAAACAATCTCCACACTTTTCATAGAAGTTGAGACTTACACAGGGGACCATTGCAATGGGGCCTTCCAATATTCTATATACAGAGGCAACCTTGATGTCCTCAGGTTTTTTTAATAAATAATAACCACCTCCTTTCCCTTTTTTAGAGCCAAGGAATCCTGCCTTCCTCAATCCTAATAAGATGTTTTCTAAAAATTTCTGCGGAATGTTTTCACTTTTAGCAATGGTCGCTATAGAAACCAATTGGCCCTTTTCCTGTTTTGCAAGAAAAGTAAGTGCTTTTAATCCATACTTTGTTTTTTTAGAAATCATAAGTTTAAATTATGAATTTGTTTTAAGCTTACTCATTCCTTTGAAAAGTTTTACAGAAATAAGATTTAGTTACGCAAACAAAATATTCAATCTCCCTCATAAAAGTGTAGACCAAATCTAATGCCTGCCTTCTCGGGGTGCTCACAAAAAGTGATCCTCTTAGGCTATAAAATTAACAAAAATTTTCAAAGGACTTCTTGATATTATACACAGTAGCTATGTGCCTCATTAAAATACGTTTGATTGAAACATATAAATCAACTCTCTAATCTTTTTTAAAATAAACTCTATCGCTCTTTTTATATCAGAAGAATGCTTACAAACCGCAGAAAAAAAGAGAATCGCAGAGATTTATGGAATTTTAATTCTTAAAAACCCATAAACCAAAAACGCTCCTCAAACTTAAAAGTCTGAAGAGCGTTCTATATTTTTTAATCAATTTCTTTTAGTGACTACTTGAAGAAACCGCAACTTTAGATTGTACGGGTACAACCCAACCTCTTGTATCTTTAATTCTCAAAGATCGCATTCCATCAATTTCATCTTTAGCTAGAGCACCTACTTTTCTATCCTCAATCGCAGGCAATTCGTAAGTAACCTCTTTATGCGTAAAGTTAGCAACATGAGAAACCACAGCTGCTGTTCCAGTTCCAAACATCTCTTGTAAGGTCCCAGCTTTGTGAGCTTCGATTACCTCATCGATCGTAATCTGACGTTCTTCAACAGTATATCCTTTATCTCTCAAAATCTCAATGATACTTGCTCTCGTAATTCCTTTAAGGATTGCACCGTCCGTAGCCGGAGTGATAACCTTTCCATCAATTACAAAAAAGATGTTCATTGTTCCAGCTTCCTGAATATATTTGAACTCATGACCATCCATCCAAAGGATTTGATCATAGCCTTTATCTTTCGCCATTTTTGCAGGATACAAAGAAGCTGCATAATTACCAGCCGCTTTAGCTTCTCCTACTCCACCAGGCACCGCTCTCACAAATTTATCAGCAACCAATAGTTTTACTGGTTTTGCATAATAAGGACCAACCGGTCCAGTAAAAACGACAAACTTGTAAGTATCAGAAGGTGCAACACCAATGAACTCACCATTGCCAAACATATAAGGTCTAATGTATAAAGCAGAACCT
>CAKZTD010000304.1 GCA_937921595.1 uncultured Saprospiraceae bacterium | reverse complement strand
AAAATAAGGATCTTAACAATCCAGAAAAGATGCAATCTTTTCAATGTCAGACTTATAATAAGATGACTTTCGAATGGATGCCAAATGAAAAGAACTTTAAGGAATGGTTTGAGGAAAAGGGAGATACGTCTAAAAACAAATTAGCAAAAACTCGAATTGAAAACTATAATAAGTTTTTAAAAGACGCCGAAGAAAGACACCTCTTTGTTATGGAGTCGGTCAGTGATCGAAAGTTTATGGCTCCAGATCGAAACAATGAAGTGGTCACTCATAATCGTGTTTCAGGTTTGAAGCATCCTTCCTTTGTAGCACTAGCGAATGACATTCAGCCATTTTCTTTTTACAATACTTATCTCGATATTTTAGGTAAATCATTTTTGAATCCAATTAGTCCTAAAAGTACAGATCAATATTTTTTCAATATAGAAGACAGTTTGTTCCAAAATCAGGATACGGTATTTATCATTTCTTATCATCCACGAAAGGGGAAAAATTTTGAAGGCTTAGAAGGCGTTCTGTATATCCATTCCAATGGCTATGCTTTGCAGAATGTAATTGCACGACCATATGATAAATCTTTTATACATATGAAATTGGAACAAGGTTATGTTCTCATTGATGAAAAACAATGGTTTCCAGAACAGTTGAATTTTGTGATTGAAGCAACAAAGTATCCACATAAAACCATAGGTTCTAGAGTCAGTGGAAAGTCATATATCAGCCAGGTTAAGCTTAATCCTTCTTTAAAGAAAAAGGAATTTAGAACCAATGGATACATTACAGCTAAAGATGCTAATACTCAAAACGATTCCATTTGGGAAGCGTATCGTCCACAAGATTTGACAGAGCGAGAGGAGGAGACTTATGTTTTTATGGACTCTCTAGGTGCTAAAAAGAATTTCGATGCTTATTTAAATGTCATGGAGGCATTGGCTTCAGGTCGATATCCTGTGGGAAAATTCGATATTTTAATCAATCATATTTTGTCTTTTAATGACTACGAAGGAACTAGAATTGGCTTTGGTTTGGCTACTAATGATCGATTGAGTAGACATGTTGAATTAGGTGGCTACGGTGGTTATGGGGTTAATGATAAGGCCTGGAAGTATGGTGGATATTTAGACTTTAAAATTTTAAATGATAAGCGATTAAATTTAAGATTTGACTATAATAAAGATATAAGAGAACCAGGGCTGCTTAATTTTTATTCCAATGAATCTATTTTTAATCGGAGATTATATGCGAAGAGAATGGATACTTGGGAAAATAAAAAGGTTAGTTTGTCTGGAAAGTTAAAACCATTTACTTATTTCAATTTGAACTTTGCACATGAAAAATGGAAGCCTAACTACGAGTATAGTTTTTTGGATTATGATGTGAATATTGATGAATTTGATTTTACTGAAATTGGATTAGATCTACGATTTACTTTTAGAGAAAAGATTCTCCGATTTTTAGGAACGGAAGAATCAGAATCAAAATATCCAATTGTTTTTCTTTCTTTTAAAAAAGGATTTGTTGGTTTGTTAAATGGTGGAATAGCTTATGATAAAGTGATTGCTTCCGTCGAAGATGATTTTAGAATTCGAAATTTAGGAACAACCGCTTTTCGTATAGAAGCAGGATGGACTAAAGGCAATATTCCCTTTCCAAAATTATTCAGTGCTAGTGGAATTGGTCGAGGATTTCAATGGATTGAAATTGACAATACTTTTCAGACGATGGATCTATATGAGTTTTTATCAGATCGGTTTGTTCATCTATTTTTTGAGCACAATTTTGAATCACATCTTCTAAAAGTCAAAAATTGGAAACCTGAAATATCAATCGTACAACATGTTGGTTTTGGCAGTTTAGAAAGACCTGATGTCCATAGTTTGATTGAATTCAAAACCATGGAAAAAGGATATTTGGAATCAGGAATACGTGTGGATAATTTGTATCGATTCAATTATGTCAATTTATTATACCTAGGAATTGGTGGCGGAATTTATTATCGATATGGTAATTATGCTTTGCCAGAGATGGCGGAGAATTTCGCTTATCGGTTTCGATTGAGCATGTCTTTTTGATGGATAAGTTAAATGAAGAAGAGAATAGATTCACAGAAGATTATCGTGTATATTATCTAGTGATTTTTATTCTACGGTGTAATCTACAAAACCTCCTCAATTTCCCCAGCCTTAATATCCATATCTGTCGCTTCTAGAATACATTCTCCATTCTGAATCAACAGAATCTGAGGCGTTTCATGATTCTCTTCGAAAGCTTCACAAATGTGCTTGGATATTGTACGATGTTTGATGGCATCTACGTAATAAGGAAGGACTTGATTTTCGGAATACGACCATTGTTCTTCGAGTCGACGAAGAGCAACATCACTAATAAAACACTTGGTGCTGTGTTTGAAGATGAGACAAGGGGTGGAGAAGGAGCGCTTGATAAGGTCATCAAGTTGAGTTTTTCGCTCCAATAAGATCCAGCTAAATTTTTCCAATTCTATTCTTTAAAATTCTATTCTTTTGTGATAACAGCAGAACTTACATTATCTACAACAGAGATAACGGTATCCAAAGAGAAATTATTTGGACAACCCATGCCACGGTTACAAGAACTAAATGTAGCGACAGTAGCAAGAAGAATTACGAATGGGATTATTTTTTTAATAATTTTAGAATTCATTGTATGAATTTTTGTTTACTTAGGACAAAGTTAATAAAATAAAGATATAACAAGGTAAAAACCTTTAAACGTAATTTATTTAGAGCTTAGTATCAATAAGTGGTGTCCGCTAGATGATGTTTTACTCAAACTTTTCCAAGAATGTGTTCTGAGTTCATTTTTGATCAAATCTCAGTATATTCGCCTCGCAAAAAAATAATAATAAATGCGAATACATCTAATAGCTATTGGAGGTAGTGCTATGCATAACCTCGCACTTGCCCTATATTACAATCATCATACCGTATCGGGGTCAGACGATGAAATTTATAACCCTGCTCGTGACAGACTGGCTAAAACAGGGCTTTTACCAGCTTCTGAAGGTTGGTTTCCAAATAAAATCACCAAAGACATCGATGTAATTATCCTCGGAATGCACGCTCGACCGGACAATCCGGAATTAAAAAAAGCGCAAGAATTGGGTTTGAGAATTATGTCATACCCAGAGTTTATATTTGAACACAGCAAGGACAAAAAGAGGGTAGTAGTCGCTGGAAGTCATGGTAAAACCACGACGACTTCTATGATTTTGCATGTTTTAAAATCCATTGATCAGTCAACATATAAAAAAGATTTGCGATTTGATTACCTCGTTGGGGCTCAATTAGAAGGTTTTGATCGGATGGTTCAGCTTTCTGATGCTCCGATTATGGTCATTGAAGGGGATGAATATTTGTCTTCGCCCATTGATCGACGGCCTAAATTTTTGCATTATCAACCGCATATTTCAATTGTCACCGGAGTGGCTTGGGATCATATCAATGTCTTTCCGACTTTTAAAAACTACGTGGATCAATTTGATTTGTTTTTTAAAAGCATCAATAAGAAAGGGAAGGTTTTTTATTATGAAAAAGACAAACATCTTCGATCGATTGTCAAGAAAAATCCAAGCATCAATGCAATGCCGTATCAAGGGTTTTCTAGTAAAATTAAAGATGGCCAAACTATTTTAATTACAGATCGAAAAGAAGAGATTCCATTAAAGATTTTTGGAAAGCATAATCTTGAAAACCTGAAAGCTGCGTATTTTGTTTGTAAATCCTTAGGTGTTCGAAATGCTGATTTTTTCAAAACCATTCAAACTTTTGATGGTGCTGCTAAACGATTGCAATTACTTCGAGAAGAGAAAGACTTTATTGCCTTTTTAGATTTCGCTCATGCGCCATCCAAAGTCGAAGCGACGATCAAAGCACTTAAAAATCAATATAAAAAGAGAAGTCTTGTTGCCTGTGTAGAACTACATACTTTTAGTAGCTTGAATAAGCAGTTTTTAAAAGAATATAAAAAGACAATGGACAAAGCGGATGAAGCAATTGTCTTTTTTAGTGAGCATACTTTAAAAATGAAAAAGCTTCCAAAGATAACGGGCAAGGATATTAAAACTGCTTTCGGTCATCCAAATCTAAAAGTTTTTACGGATAATGAAAAACTGCAAAAACATTTGAAAAAGCAGAAATGGAATGATCAAAATTTATTGATGATGACATCAGGAACTTACGG
>CAKZTD010000303.1 GCA_937921595.1 uncultured Saprospiraceae bacterium | reverse complement strand
TCACTTATGATATTAACAGAAATTGGCAGCTAGGAGTTATCGGGAATTTCAATCGTGCAGAGTATGAATTTGTTCCGACGACTAGAAATACAGCCCTTGGATTGATTGATTTTGCTTTAGAACTTTTCACTGTTTTTGATGGTCAGGAAGTAGATGATTTTACAACCTATATGACCGGAGCTTCTTTGACTTATTTGCCAGATCGTGATCGGAATCCTTTGTTTATGAAGTTTTTAGCTTCCACTTATCAGAGTAATGAAAATGAACGTTTTGATATTATTGGACAGTACCTTCTTGGACAGATTGAATCAGGTTTAGGGGCTGATGATTTTGGCGATGTGGTTGCGGTTCTTGGAACGGGAACTCAACAACAATTCGTAAGAAATTATCTGACTTCTAAAGTAACCAACACAGAATATAAAGGTGGTTTGGAATTACAAGTAGACCATGATGATATTGAAAAATCGAGTAGTCACTTTCTTCAATGGAGTGTCAAATATCAACATGAGGAAATTGTTGATCGGCTGAATGAATGGGAACGTTTGGACAGTGCGGGGTATTCCTTGAATTATGATACGACTCAGTTAGTAGTTAAACAGGTTTTAAAAACCAGAAACGAATTAAGATCCAATCGTGTTAGTGCTTATCTCCAAGATACATATACCGTACAGGATACTTCGAAAGAGATGAAATTAACCTTGGGTGTTCGTGCACAATACTGGGATTTAAATAAAGAATTAATTGTTTCTCCTAGAGCACAATTATTATTAAAACCTAGTAATTGGGAAGAAGATATATCATTTAGATTAGCCAGTGGATTGTATTTTCAATCTCCTTTTTATAGAGAATTACGAAAGCCATCTGGTATCGTAAATAAAGACGTAAGATCTCAAAAATCTGCTCACGTTGTAGGTGGATTAACGTGGGATTTTTATGGAGGTCGACAGAACCCTAAGAAATTTAGATTGATTGCTGAGGCTTATTATAAATATTTATGGGATGTAGTTTCTTATGATGTAGATAATGTAAGGATAAGATATTCTGGAGAAAATGACGCAACAGGTTATGTAGCCGGTTTAGATTTAAGACTGAATGGTGAGTTTGTTCCTGGAGAAGAATCCTGGATTAATTTATCTTTTCTTAGAGCAAGAGAAAGCCTGAATGATGTTCAGCATATGAAACGGGATATTGGTGATAAAGAGCCAGAGGAAGTAAACAGCGTTCCAAGACCAACGGATCAATTTATGACTTTTTCTACTTTCTTTCAAGATCATTTGCCAAGGAATAAGAATATTAAAATGCACCTGAACTTTACCGTTGGAACAGGTTTGCCTTATGGGCTTTTAGGTAATAATCGAGTGTATCGAAACACCTATAGGTTTCCAGCTTATCATCGTGTAGATATTGGTTTCTCTTTCCAGCTTTGGGATGAAGAACGTAGAGCAAGCCGTCCAAATCATCCATTGAAATTTTCTAGAAGTACTTGGTTGAGCTTGGAAATTTTCAACTTAATGAAAGTATCAAACGTCGCTTCCAACACTTGGATAAAAACAATTTATAATACACAATATGCGATTCCAAATTTCTTAACTTCCAGAAGAATTAATCTTCGGTTAAAAATGGATTTTTAAAAGACTAGTTTTAGAAAGGACATTGCTCACTTAATAGTTTGCTAACTTATTTACTTGTTCTACATGGAAAAGAAGAAAAAAATATTCGGACCCATTGAAATTTTTGCTTTTCTGGCTACTGTCGGCATTCTAGGTTACATTGCTTTGAAAGGTGGTGGTGGAAGTATTTTAGAACGAACAGAAACGGTTGAGATAACCGATAATCCGAATTTTGTAGGAGGAGAAAAAAAAGTCAAAAAATCTCGGAATGAGGATGAAGAAAGTGTTGAAGTGATTTTAGGACAGATAGCCGATCAATACTCTAGTGGAAAATCTACCCAAAGCACTCCAAAGCAATTGGAAAAAGCAGGAATGAGTAAGGATGAGTTAGAATATCTTGAAGAAGTAAAACAGAAAAAGAAAGTAGAAGAAAGTGATGATTCCATTGATTGGTTTTCTGTTCTCAGAACTTCTCATAAAACTTATTCTAATGTAAAATCTGCATTTGAAAAAGCTGGTATTAATGTTGAATCAGTAGAAGGTAATGTTGCTTCAAAACTTGCGAATGAGGTAGCTGCTCGTAGTTTTTATAATAAATTAGAAGAAATGTTTGATATCCCAAGCGAAGATGCAAGAGCTTTTGCTGAAAAAGGTGAAAAAGCGGTGAGTGATTGGGCTAGATTTGTGGAAGAAGAGATCAAGCAATAAAATTTTGGACGATTCTTTAAATGTATCACAATAAAAACTTATAAAAATTATTTATATACTGTACTGAGTGGTGGAAGAAAAATAACTTTTAAAAAATTCCGCCTAACTACTTAATATAGCTTTGTTTTATTTATTTTTACAGAGCTATTTCGAATCTTACCGGCATAGCCAAAATGTGCGTTTTATATTTGTACATAAAAATCTCCCTAGTTACCGATTTTTAATTCCCGTTTCTTATTTAATATCGTAATAGATTAATTCCTATTTTTTAATCTTAGATTAGAATTTATATACATGATGAAGTTCAACCCATTATTGTTGACTATTGCATTTTTTGCAATATCGATTTTTAGTTCAATTCAAACACAAGGACAAAAAACAATTCAAGCTGATCAATCCGTAATCAAGCAACTCCACGATCATGACCATAGAAAATGTGGAAGTGACGAAGTGACTGAACGGTTAATGAATGCTAACCCTGATTACGCAAGAGAGGTTCAAGAATTTAAGACAAGAATGATTCCTGCTTTAGCAAATCAATCTCCAAGAGCTGTTGCTCCGATCATTTATGTTCCAGTCGTTGTACACGTTATCCATAATGGTGAAGCGGTAGGTACTGGAGCAAATATTTCAGACGGGCAAATCCTTGCTCAGATCGAAGTATTGAATCTTGATTTCTCTGCCATGAATTCCAATTACGATGACACACCTGCTCAATGGCAAGATGATATCGGAAATCCGGAAGTACAGTTTTGTATGGCGATCATTGATCCAAACGGTAACCCTACTAATGGGATCACGAGACATGATATTGAGGTCACGGGAACAAACGCAAACAATAATAACATTGAAGATGAAATCAAGCCTGCTACCTGGTGGGACTCTGATGAATATTATAATATCTATGTAGTTGGAATTCCAGGAACGGGCCCAGGCGGAGGAACAACTGGTTATGCCTATTATCCAACGAATGGTATGATTGGTTCAGTACTCGATGGATCGGTTGTAGATTATAACTGGTTTGGTGGACCTGGTTTTGGACAATCTGGTTCAGGAACATTAACTCACGAGACAGGCCACTATCTTGGATTACCGCATCCTTTTGATGGAGAAGATTGTGGAGACGATGATATGATTGGAGATACACCTAATATGGATGCACCTACTTCTGATTATAATCCGGGATTAAATTGTAGCCCAGGTAATTTTCCTGCTGGACCAGTTAGTTGTGGCAATGAACACATGTATGTCAACTATATGGATTATGTGAATGATGATGATTGTTCTACTTCGTTTACTTTAGAACAAATTAATGTCATGCGAGGTGTTTTAGAAGGTAATCCTCCTACGGATTCTTTTCCTAGTTATGGAAGCCGATTTCCTTTAACTCAAAATGCAACAACAGTTTGTAGCTTTTTCGATAATGATGCAGGTATTACTGCGATCATCAATCCAACAGCAAATACATGTGGTGATGGGATGATTACGCCTATGGTAAATCTTCAAAATTTTGGAGAGAGTAATTTGACAACGGTAACAATTTCTTACGAGATCAATAATGGAATTCCAGTTGATTTTATCTGGATAGACAATCTAGGAACAGGTGAAACGCAGACGGTTAGCCTTGCAGCTTTTACACCACCAGTTGGGGCTTATACTTTTACGGTTTATACCAATCTACCAAATGGAGTAACAGATGAGCAAATAGATAATGATCAATTAGAAACTACTGTAACAACAACAATCCCTACTAATATTCCATTATTCGAAAATTTTGAAGATGCACTTTGGGATCCTACAGCGAATGGTATTTATCAGTTTAATGTTTCTGGAGATATTTTTACTTGGGCTCGAACGACAAGCACTTCTGGGTATGGAACAGGAACTGCCTGTGCTGTTTTTGATAACTATGCCAGTAATGGTGGCCAAAATCCAAATGGAACAACAGATGCTTTGATTACTTCAGTCTATGACTTTAGTATGGTTACCGGAGCAAGCCTTTCATTCGATGTAGCTTATGCTCCTTACGATGATTCCTTTTTTGATTCTTTAAAAGTATTTGCTTCTACGGATTGTGGTTCTAGTTTTACCGAATTGCTTTATGCTGATGGTAATCTAGGACTAGCAACAGCACCTGCAACGACTGGTGCTTTTACACCAAATGCTACTCAATGGGCGACTAAAAATATAGACCTAGCGGCTTATAATAATACAGAAAATCTCACGATTGCGATCATGAACCAATCGGGTTATGGCAATCGACTTTTTATAGATAATATTAATCTCTCAGCAGGTTGTAGTATGAGCCTTACGGCAAATGGGATAGATCCTACATGCTTCCAACAGTGTGATGGAATTGTTGGAGTGACTATTTCTGATGGTGTTGCACCTTATACTTATCAGTGGGGAGCGAATGCAAATAATTCAACGGCAGAAACCGTGCAAAATCTTTGTGAAGGTTCTTACAGTGTGACCGTTACAGATGCTGCTTCTTGTACCGCCGAATTGATTGTACAATTGGTAGATCCTCCGGCTATAAATTTAATGGTTTCTCATACAAATGAAACGAGTCCAAATGCAGATGATGGAACAGCGACAGCTAATGCTTCTGGTGGAACAGGGATGTTGACTTATTTGTGGAGTAATTCTGAATCGACGCAGACGATAACGAATTTAGAACCTGGCACCTATTCCGTAGTGGTTACAGATATTAACGGATGTGCAGAAACAGATAACGTGATTGTTGAAGCCGTACCATGTACGATGACCTTAGACCCTGTTGGGATTAACTTATTGTGTAATAATGAATGTGATGGAATAGCTACCGTAGTGGTTGCTGATGGTCTTGCTCCTTATACTTTTCAATGGGATGCTGCTGCGAATAACTCAACAGATTCTATTGTTGGAAATATATGCGCTGGTTTTTATTCTGTAATCGTAACAGATGCTAATGATTGTACAGCAGAAATTGATGTTGAAATCACGGAACCTACAGCTTTAGATTTAACCGTAACAGCAACCAATGTAACAACGAATGGTGGAGCTGATGGTACTGCTAATGCAGATATTAATACTGGAACGCTACCTTATACCTTCTTATGGAATGATCCAATAGGACAAACATCACAAACGGCGATTGATTTGACTGAAGGCACCTATTGTGTGACGGTAACAGATAACAATAATTGTACGGTTGAAGATTGTGTAACGGTAGGAGGAATAGACTGTAGTAGTTTTACCGTTTCTGCAGAAAGTCAGAATGTTAGCTGTTTTGGATTTCAAAATGGGGAAGTTTCAGCTATCGCTGATAATGGAATGATGCCATATTCTTATGAATGGAATACAGGAGATGAAACGGCAAATGTCTCTAATTTGGGGCCAGGTATCTATACTGTAACTTCGACTGATGCTCAAGGTTGTTCCAGCGTGGCATTTGTATCGATCAGTGAACCGGATTTCCTAAGTGTCACTGTGATGTGTACCGATGAGACAAGCGATGGAGCTAATGATGGTACTTGTACTGCAATGCATAATGGAGGAACAGGTCCCTTTACAGAGGATTGGTCAAATGGAGAAAGCGGAGTATTAACAATAACAGATTTATCACCTGGACTTTATTGTGTAACCATCACGGATGGTGAAGGTTGTACAGAGGAAAATTGTGGTACAGTAAACGGTGTTGATTGTAATCTTTCTGCTGATCTAAATATAGAAAGTATAACTTGTAATGGTTTTCAAAATGGGTCTGCTGAGGTTGTTTTTTCGGGTGGAACGGATCCTGTAGTAATTGCTTGGAGTACTGGCGAAAGTACGCCCTTGATTGATGGCTTGTCACCCGGAGGATACAGTGTTACGGTAAGTGATGCTCAAAATTGTGAAACAGTTTTACTGTTTGATCTAGCACAACCCGATGTTTTAAATATTTCATTTAACACTACAAATCCTTCTTCAGATGGAGCGAATGATGGATCTGTAACGGCAACTCCTTCAGGTGGAACACCAGGCTATGAGTTCGCTTGGAACAATGGAATGAATGGACAAACTATCTCTAATCTTATTGCTGGAATTTATGTGGTTACGGTAACGGACATCAATGGCTGTGTCCAAGTGAATGAAGTCGAATTATCTGACCCGTCGGTTGATTGTTCAAGCTTTGAAGGGCAACTATTTTTAACGGATCAATCTTGTGGAGTAGATGGTGCAACTGGAGAAGCTCAAGTTTTCGGTGGAATGGAACCCTATGAATATTTATGGAGTAATGCAGGTGAAGTGTCTGCTATTGTTTTTGGACTTCAAACAGGTGTTTATACCGTTACCGTTACTGATGCTGATGATTGTCAAATAATATTAGAAGGGGATGTTTTTGTACCAGATCCAATGTCTGTTATCCTTGACGGAACATCACCATCTGTTCCTGGAGGAAGTGATGGCTTGATTTCCGCAACACCTTTTGGTGGGGTTCCAAGCTATACTTACTTATGGAATACAGTTCCAGTTCAAACAACTCAGACGATTACCTTAATGCCTGCAGGAACTTATAGTGTGACTGTTACCGACAATACTGGTTGTACTGCTGAGAATGTAATTACTATAAATGACCCTGATGTAGATTGTGGATCATTTGATGGACAATTGGTAACTACGAATATGACGTGTTCAACACAAGGGGCTATCGAATCGATAGTCGATGGAGGAGCTATGCCTTATGAATATTTATGGAGTAATGATGAAATAACTGCAAACATTGATGGCTTAGCAGCTGGAATTTATACAGTAACTATTATAGATGCTAATGATTGTGAAATGGTGATGACTTCTGAAATTACAACACCTACAATGATGAATATTGTTGAATCAGTTACGAATCCTTCAAGCCCTGGAGGAAATGATGGAACAGCAACAGCGACAGCTTCTGGAGGCCTACCACCTTACAATTATCAATGGGACAATGGGGGAATGACTGCTGAAATTATAGAACTTAGTGCCGGAACATATACAGTGATCGTAACGGATGCGAATGATTGTTCTGAAACAGTTTCGGTGACCTTGATTGATCCATCGGTTGATTGCGCAGACTTTATCGTTGATATTCCTAGTATAGTAGAAATTACCTGTAATGGTTTTCAAAATGGAGCATTAGTAGCAATGGCTGCAAATGGAGAACTGCCATATTCTTATGCATGGAGCAACGGTATAATGACCGCAGTAAATGGAGGTTTAGGTGCAGGAATTTATAGTGTTACTGCAACCGATCTGAATGGTTGTACCGCAGAAGTTGCATACGAATTAGTCGAGCCATCAGCATTAAATCTGACAGTTTCTTCAGTTCCTGTTTCTTCTGCTGGAGCAATGGATGGTTCAGCTACAGCTAATCCAACCGGTGGAACTCCAGACTATACTTATGAATGGGATAATAGTGAAATAACTCAAACTATAAATAATTTAGCCGAGGGTATTTATTCGGTTACTGTAACAGATGCCAATGGTTGTTTAACTGTGGAAACAGTAATAATAGGAATTGATGGAGTAGATTGTTCTGATTTTTCAATTGTAGATTTCGAGGTGGTAAATGTAAATTGCTTTGGTGGTTTTGATGGATCAGCGACTGCTATTTCGGTAGGAGGAGCAGAGCCTATTTTATATGAATGGAGTAATGCAGCGAGTGGCCAAACAATAAATGGACTTCAATCTGGAATTTATGTGGTTACCGCTACAGATGCTAACGATTGTCAAACGGTCAATGAAGTTGAAATTTCACAACCTGCTGCAGGACTCAATGTTGATTTTAGTACAACACCAGAAAGTAGTCCGGGAGCAAGTGATGGAGCAATAGATGCTACAGTCACAGGAGGAACGCCAACTTACGGATACGAATGGAGTAATGGAGCGATGACAGAAGATCTCAATAATATTGAAGCTGGGACTTATGAATTAGTAGTAACAGATGCGAATGGATGTATTCATTCTATCTCTATAATAGTTCCTGGAAATGGTATTGACTGTAGTACTTTTATACTAGATACTCAAATGGAAAATGTTTCCTGTAATGGGGCACAAGATGGTTTGATTGTAACGACTGCATCCGGAGGAATACAACCAATTACTTACAACTGGGAAAGTGGCGAGATGACTCAATCTTTGTTCAATTTATCAGGAGGTATTTATGTGGTGACCATCGTCGATGGCAATGGTTGTGAGATCATTGAAGAGTTTGAAATAACAGAAGCACCTCCAATTATTTTGACCCCGTTTTCTTCTGATGAAACAGCAGTTGGAGCTAATGATGGTACTGCCGCTGTGGCAGCTGCAGGAGGAATCCCAACGTATACTTACAACTGGAGTAATGGTGCAGTTACTGCGTCTATTCTTAATTTAGAACCTGGACCTTATTCAGTTACAGTAACAGATGCAGCAGGATGTACATCGGTTGAAAATTTTGAAATTGTAGCATTCACTGATCTTTGTGTAGGCTTTGATGCAAGCGTAGAATCAACTCCTGTTGATTGTAGTGGAAACAACAATGGAACAGCAACGGCACTTCCTACGGGAGGACTCGCTCCATATAGTTACGACTGGAGTAATGGCTCAAACTCAGCTAATAATAATAACATCTCTGGTGGCTCATACAGTGTGACCGTTACTGATGCGAATCAATGTGCAGTTATTCTTTCTGTTGATGTTGAAGAACCTAATGACTTAGTAGTGAACGTAGAAGGGTTTGGTGGAACTTGTGGTTCTGGTGGTACAGCGGTTTCTACGGTAACAGGGGGGACTCAAAGTTACACTTATCAATGGAGTAATGGTGGAACAGGAAATTCAATTTCCAACCTCGCTGATGGAGTATACACGGTTACAATTACCGATGCTAATGGTTGCTCAACTGATGGAGAAACAGTTATTGAAAATACTATAGGTGGAGTAGATATTGAATCTGAAGTAGAAGGGATCTCTTGCTTCGGAGATAGTGATGGAGAGGTTGATATCACAGTTGTCGAAGGTACGGCACCTTTTACTTTTGAATGGAGCAATGGTGCAACAACTGAAGACATTGATGACCTTGAAGGCGGCGCTTATAATGTTTTGATTACAGATGCGGAAGGCTGTTCATTCGTAACGACTTTTGTAGTTCCATCTCCGGCAGAACTTTTGGCAAGTGTGAATGTAATGCCTTCGGGAGGAAACAATATGGGGACTGCAACCGCGAATGCTTTTGGAGGTACAACTCCATATAATTATAGTTGGAGCAATGGTGCCGGTGGATTCTTTGTGGATAATTTATCAAATGGATCTTATACATTGACGGTAACGGATGCTAATGGTTGTACCACTGAAACTGATTTTATTATTTCGACAACTGCTATTAATGAATTACCTGGTTTAGAAGAAATGAATGTTTCTCCAAATCCTTCGAATGGTCAATTTGTATTGAATGCTACTTTCAATTCTTTTAAACAAGGAAGCATCGAAGTATACAATGTGATTGGTCAGCGGGTTTATGAACAAAGTTTCTCTGCTCAGGATTTGACTTTGGATATTGGTTTAATGAACCAAGCTGCCGGTTCTTATATCTTAGTTATTAGAACGGAAGAGGGGAGAGCAATTGAAAAACTGATTATTACAAAATAAGTAGGTGTAGGAAATTTTAAATCTCTAATGCTAATCAGTACTTAATGAGAATCTTAGCTTTAAATTTGTTCGAAGCTAAGAAAAAATGGTATTAGGTTTTCGAGCTCTCCAAATGACGAATATTTAATACCGTTTACGTTCAAGTTTAAAATAATACTCCGTGTTTTCCTTTTCAAAGTGATGATATTATAAATCACTGAGAAAATGTTAAACACGGAGTATTTTAATTTTGGGGTGTGTTCAGTGATTGCTTTTGGCAAGGATTCGTTACATTTTTTAAGAATAGTGTATTGTATTTTTAAACTTGATTGGAAATATTTTGTTAGGCTTTAAGATCAAGATCTCAAAATTATACCTTTTCAAAATATAAAAATGAAAATTATTTTCACTATCCTTCTTATCGTAATCTTAATTTTTTTAGTAATCCAAATCTTTTTCATGAGTAGTCAAAAAAATATCGAATCACACGCTTTTAATGTCGTTAAAAGTTTTGATAAATTTGAAATTCGGAATTATGAAGCAAGTCTATTTTCAACGGTGAAATTATCAACCAATGAATATGAAAAAGCTTCAAGTACCGGATTTTCTATTTTAGCGGGATATATATTTGGTGGAAATAAATCAAATGAAAAAATAGCCATGACCTCGCCTGTTACGATGTCATTAGAAGATTCCATGACCGTAAAATTTATGGTTCCACGAAAAATAAAAAAAGAAAATTTACCTGAGCCTAATTCCACTGAAATTCAATTCGTAGAAGAACCTTCAAAAACTGTTGCAGCAATTGCATTCAGCGGATGGGCCAATTCAGATAAAATTGAAAAATATAAACAGGAGCTTATAAAAGCATTAGATGCTGAGAATATTCCTTATCAGAATCAATTTTTCTTCTTAGGATATAATCCACCGTATGAAGTTTTCAATAGAAAAAATGAAGTGATTGTAGAACTTAAAGAGAACTGGGATACAGCGTTTAAAAATTAAATAATGAGGCATACAATCCTATTGATTTTTGGGCTAACTTTTTTTATAATGAACCTAACGAATGCCCAAGACCTTTCAGCACATCAATGGAAGGATAGATTATTATTGATAAAAGTTAATGAACCAAACAACGCAATTTATAAAGAGCAAATCAAAGAATTAGAAAAGAATTTACTTGGACTTGCTGAAAGAAAAATTATAGTTTATCACATCAAAAAAGATGAATTTATAAAAGGACTTTCAAATAAAAAATCTTGGAATACCATTAAAATGAAAAATAAGAAAGATTTTTTGAAGGTTTCAAATCCTGAATTTGAAATATTTTTAATTGGACTCGATGGGCAAGTCAAATTAAAGCAAACTGAATTATTAAAATCAAAGGAACTATTTTCAAAAATAGATTTGATGCCGATGAGGATGCAAGAAATGAATAAGTCTAATTGAATTTCTTTCACTCTAAGAGCAAATTTTGAACATTCTATAACTCAAATATCCAAGGTTTACCAAAGTAAATGCCATAGTTTTGATTTGAGCTACAGAAATATATCTAAGCCCAAAAACAGTAAGTATTGTAGAAAAAGTAATTTGGTATTTTAGGATGAAAATTTTAGATTTAGGTAAGGCAGAAATTTAAGACATAGCCTTCGCTATGGCGAAAATTTCTAACGAAGTATAAATTTAAAAGCATCTCATAAAATGCTTAAGTATTTCTTCTACAATACTTAAATATCAATAATATTCCCCACTCCCCATTTTTTCCTACCTTTGCAGCAACTAAGAACTATAAAAAACAAATCAATTTGATACAGATTGGAAAATACAATACACTCGAAGTCGTCAAATTCTTAGACTTTGGAGCTTATCTGGATGGCGGACCATTCGGAGAATTACTTTTACCCATCAAATATGTCCCTGAAGGAGTAGAGCCAGGAGATGATATTGAAGTATTCATTTATTCAGATTCGGAGGATCGCTTGATTGCGACTACAGATAAACCAATTGCAATTGTTGGAGAATATGGTGTGATGGAAGTGAAGGAGGTTAGTGAGTATGGAGCATTTTTGGAATGGGGAATTGAAGGGAAAGATCTAATGGTTCCTTTTCGTCAGCAACGGAAATTGATGGAAGCTGGTCAAAAATATCTGGTTTATGTTTATCTAGATGAGGTAACCGAACGAATTGTTGCGACCAATAAATTGAATAAGCTTTTAGAAGATAAAACAGATACTTTGACCTTTAAGCAAGAGGTAGATATAATCGTAGTGACTCCTTCCGAACTAGGATTTAGAGTAATTGTGAATGAAGAATTCTGGGGAACGCTTTATGAGAATGAGGTTTTTGAAAAATTGAAAATTGGTGATCGCAGAAAAGGGTTTATCAAAAAATTGAGAGAAGATCAACGCCTTGATGTGAGTTTGCAACAACCTGGAGTAGGGGAGATTGATCGTTCTGGAAACCAGATATTGGAAGCAATAAAAGCAAATGATGGCTTCTTGCCCTTGACCGATAAAAGTGCTCCGGAATTGATCTATGAAACATTGAAGATGAGCAAGAAGAATTTTAAAAGAGCAATTGGTAGTTTGTATAAAAAACGTTTAGTGCTTTTGGAAAAAGAAGGGATCAGAATTCAAGAGACAAATCAAAAATAGTCATAGAGCGTTTTTAAAATAAAGGAAAGTGGTTTACGGATTTTGGTTTCGTAAAGCACTTTGTTTTGCGTGTCTCGTTAGGCGAAGGCTAAGCCTTCGCCTAACGAGAAGCTACTTCTGAAATCTATATTCGTTAATCCTTGTTCTGAAATCATCCTCAATTAAAAAAAGCCTCCATGCATTACACATGAAGGCTTTTAAATTTAGATTAGTAATACGGATAATGAAAATTGGAACTGTTTAACCCAAATTCAAAATCCGTAAATAGGGTTTGGTATCTAAAAAGTCAAAATTTTTCGTAGGTCTTCTTCCGAGCTTATCGGCTGATCCATCAAATCCATCACAAAGGTATGTTCTCCTCTCTGCTTCTGAATCTCTTTGAACTGCTCAGGTCGATACATCGCTAATTTATTTTCATCAGTAATCATCCAAAGGATATTTTCAGACTGATTATCGAAGATCACATTCGCTTTGTCACTTGCATAAAATCGGCAAACTGTATTCTTGTTTTTATCCACTAAAAATGCAGTGTTGTGTCGATATTGTTTATTGGATTTGCTTTCTACAAAATCTCCTTGAATGTTATAAATAAAAGGAGGAAGTGGTCGATCACAATTCCAAATACCGAAACTATTTACAGTAAATCGATTCATCACTTTATTTGAAATCATCAAGTCAGTAGCAGCCTTTTCATTGCCTTGAGCTTTGAAGTAAGCTAACTTCTCATCGTAGTCCAATTTCGCTAATTTCCTTTCCTCTTTGATTCTATCCGAAAGTGCTTTCTTTTGTACTGCCAATTGATTCTCACGATCTGCCAATGCTTGCTCGTAATTTGAATATTGACTGTTAAACTGAGCCAATGCATTTTGATAATCAGTTGCACTTAATACCGGATTTACAGTGACTTCTAGTGTGTTATCAGCACTAACTAAAGTTAATTTGTAATCTCTGTTATTTAAACGCTCCATCTTCGCATCATCCCAGTTGATCTGTTCTACTAACTCTTGATTAAAGTTAGTTTCCTGAGTAGATACTTGCCAAAGTGTATTCGCATATTGACGGTGAAGGTCACTGATCTCTTGTTGTGCTGCATCAATTTCTCTTTCTGCCTGACCAGGATTTGCTGTTCTACCAAAAGAAATATCTTCGTCTGCAAAATCAAGATTGAAAACATATTCATTACCATTTTCTTTTACTGGACGAACTGGTTTTGCTGGTTTTGCTACTGTAGCTTCAATAGCTGCTAATTTTGCATTTTCTTCTTGTTCAATTTTAATAAGTTCAGATTGATAAGCAGTTTCAGGAGTTGCAGAAGCACCATCACCATCAGTATCATCGCTTAGCAGATTAGTGATATCTTCTTCAAGAACTTCCAAATTGTCATTGCCTTCGTAGACCCAGTTTCTCTTTTCTTCATCCAATTTATAAACATTGAATTGAGGAATATTCGCTCGGTCATTTGCCGCAACCATAATCTCAGAAACCATTTCTACCTGAATCTCTTTACCTGGTGTGATGTTCAAACGTTTTCCACCTTGCTCCGCATAAATTTCCATCATACCTGCTGATTCAAGATTATACTGAACACCAGAAGAATCATATTCCATAGGGATTCCAGAAACGAAGAAGTCTATGAAATCATGGTATTCCCGGTACTTGATATCTACTTTGCCAGTTACCATATTCCCTTGGTCATCTGTAAAAGCTGCTGCTGGAACATGAACTTTTGTCCCGTTTTTATAGGTGTATGTACCACCTGCATTTGCATCAACCTGTCCTTTGCCAAATACCTTTTCTATATTTTTTAATGGTGGATTGATATAAGGTTGAGAGGCGAGATAAGCCTTAGTGTTTTGGTATTCAGTCGCATTAGTATTGCCAGCCCAGTTGAAATATAATAAGGTACCAACTAGGGCTGCAGCAACAGCACCTGCAATGTAGTACAATCTAGTAAATTTGGCTGGCTTAGGGGCAGGAGTAGTACTCCCTTGAAATTGATTCATCAGCTGATCGAAATCTTTATGCTGATCGATCTCTGCTGAGGTCAATTTTTCAGAATCAAGTTTTATATTGTAATTATTTTTTTCCATATCAATAATATTTAGAATTGAGCTTGAAGATGTTTTTTAATTAATTAAATAGGTTTACAACTCCGGAGCCCGACCCCCTTGTTTGGTGATTTGGATGATTTTTTTCTTTAGTTTCTCAAGAATACGGTACGTCTTAACTTTTGCATTGCTTTCAGTAATGTCAGCGATATCAGCAATTTCTTTAAAAGGTCTTTGTTCAAAAAAGCGCAATTCGATCATTTTCAGATCGGCTGGCTTTAAGCTGTCAATCGCAGTAATCATAGCTTTTCTAAGTGACTCATTATCTGATTCATCCATTTCATCGATTAGGTCAGATAATTGAGTAGTTTCTATACTAACGACCCGATTTTTCTTCTCATCACGATAATGCTGAGCCACTTCATTTGAAGCAATTCGATACAACCAAGCTGAAAAAGGCACACCTTTAAATTGGTACTTACTAAGTTTTTGTAAAGCTTTTAAAAATACTTGTGAGCAAATGTCAGCGGAAACGTTCTGGTTGGCAGTTCTTCGGAAGATAAATCGGAATATTTGTTCGTAATATCTATCGTATATAGGGCGAAATGCAGCAGGATTTTCCTGAGCAGCCCGAATTTGTACCCACTCCTCTTGCATGGATTCACTGGAAACAGTCTTATTTTGTTTATCCATTTGGATAGCGCTTTTTACAAGGGTACGATTTATTTGTAAATTCGAAAGCATTTTTTCCATATTTTAATAACGTTGAAAAAATAAGTTTTCTGTATTCTATTCTTTAAAATAAGCGAAACGAGTAAAAGGGGTGTTATCTTCTTAAAATGGGAACCCCCGAAGAAAACTTAATTTTTGAACACTAATAAAAGAGATTATTTAAATTTTGATTGAAATGCCAGTGACTGGAAAATAAGCAACGTAAAATCTAAACAAGCTCTATTTTGGTAATCCGTTTTTAAAAGAAAGCTTTATCCCACAGGCAAAAGCGAGTTGTTCTGACTGTGGAATATAAGCTTTTAGCTAATCGCCATAAAGACCGTTTCATGTTCATAATGTAGAAGGCCTTAAAAAGATACAGTTTGTCGTGTGTTTTTTTCAAAATTCTCTTTTCTATGCGAAATTGAAGCTTCTAAGACATAATAGGTAGGAAAATAAATCTAATTTGAGCTTTTTATCGTAGATAGGTAGGGGTGAGGGAGGTAATTGTTTTATTTAAAAAAAGCGTTAATGTTAAAAAAGACGATATACATATTCTTCATGCTTCTGATGGTGAATAAAGCTTGGGCTTCTGATGGAGATACAACAAAACGCTCTACCTTTATCCCTTTGCCAATCGTGTTTTTTACTCCTGAAACAGAATGGGGATTTGGTGCCGCTGGGATCTATTCTTTTCATTTTAAAAACGACAGCATCAACAGTCGGCCATCTCAAATTCAATTAGGATTTGCTTATACCTTGAGAGATCAAATCTTATCCTATCTACCTTTCCAATTGTTTCTAAAAAATGGAAA
This sequence comes from uncultured Saprospiraceae bacterium, assembly GCA_937921595.1. Classification (GTDB taxonomy): domain Bacteria; phylum Bacteroidota; class Bacteroidia; order Chitinophagales; family Saprospiraceae; genus JAHDHW01. Next base: position 8,651 of record CAKZTD010000303.1, on the reverse strand, counting down.
ATATAAAGTCTACGGAGAGCTAGGTTATTATCGATACATTTACGAATTCTCGGGAATAGGTAATGACGATTTTCAAAAGAACAGTGAATTATATAGTGTCAACTTTCCTAGAGTTCGACTCAATGGACTGATGCAGGTTCGGCCAAATCTTTTTGCTGGCTTACGGTACTGGATGGATGATTATGATATTACAAAAATAGAAGCAGAAGGTCTTTTGGATCGAGAAAATATTACTGGTTCGGAAGGTGGTTTTTTATCGGGATTAGGATTCGTTTCAAATTATGATACTCGAGATAAAATTTTTTATCCATCAGAAGGTCTTTATGCGGAAACCGTATTGTTTTTCAATAATGAAATATTCGGTAGTGATTTTAATTACTCTAAATTCATCTTTGATGGAAGTGCCTATTTTGAAAACAATTGGAGGCACATTTTGGCTTTAAATTTCTATGCGGAATTGACCGCAGGTGATCCACCTTTCAACCAACTTTCTCTATTGGGAGGTCCGAAGAGAATGCGTGGATATTTTGAAGGAGCATTGAGAGACAAACAATACCTTACTTTTCAGGCAGAGTATCGGATGCACTTATTTTGGCGAATAGGAGCTGTCGTCTTTGCAGGTTATGGTGTGATAGAATCTGACCTCGCAGATATTGAAAGAAAAGATTTTAATTATTCTGTCGGTGCAGGCTTAAGATTCTTATTAGATGAAAAACAAAAAGTAAATCTCCGGCTAGATGCTGGATTTGGAAAAAATACTTCAGGAATCTATGTTACGGTTTCTGAAGCTTTTTAAAAAAGTCTGATAATAATAAAAGCTCAAAGATACTATCAAGATATTCGGGACTCGGTTTTTGGATTCCCCTAATGCCGAAGACCGGTTCTCTTTGAATAAAAATTATTAGTATAAAACTGTAAACTCATTTAAATTATTACTCAACTTTTCGAATAAGAATTTGATTTCTTTACTCAATATTATTATCAGCATGAGTAGATGAAAGAAGGAGTGAATATTTGGGCGACATCTAAGCATAAAGCTTGTTTCTGTTACATTTGGGAGGCTATTCACTCATTTAATAATTCACTCATTCGCTCATTTTCTTTATAGAAATTCAAAAGTGTATAGTAGTTTAAAACTCATTTTTCATTATCTAAAATTCACATGCAACTAAGTGTCATCATACCCACTTTAAACGAAGCGGAGAATATAGGTCCACTGATCAAGCGATTGAAAACCTGCGATAATGGTCAACTCAATGAAGTGATCGTTGTAGATGCAGGGAGTAAGGATCAAACAATAGAAATTGCTAAAAAACTTGGTGCTAAAGTCGTGAATAGCCCAACCAAAGGCCGAGCTCCTCAGATGAATTATGGAGCAAAAATGGCAAAAGGAGATATATTATATTTCGTCCATGGCGATACCATTCCTCCGGATTGTTATATGACTTCCATTCAGGAAGCTTTGGAAAATCAATACCCAATCGGATGCTTTAGATACCAATTTAAGTCAGATAGAAAATTGTTGAAGGTCAACGCTTTCTTTACCCGTTTCAAAATGATCTGGTGTCGTGGTGGAGATCAAAGCCTTTTTATAAAAAAAGATATTTTCGAACAGATGAAAGGTTATCGAAATGATTTTATGATCATGGAAGATTTTGAATTTATCATCAGAGCCAGAAAAGCATATCCTTTTAAAATTATTCAAAAAGATATGCTTGTCTCTGCAAGAAAGTATGATGAAAATAGCTACCTACGTGTACAATTTGCAAATCTAATCGTTTTTAATATGTATCGTTTTGGATACTCACAGGAAGCGATGGTGAACATGTATAAGAAGTTGCTGAAGCAGGTTAAGAATTAGCAAGTAATTAAGTTAGTCAACGAATAAATTAACAAAGCCGTGAAAATATTGTTAAACTGTTCACTTAAAGGCTTGTTAACTTAGTGTTTCCTTGCTTTGTATTAATCTTTTTAATAACTTATAAGTTCTTAGAATTCCCCCTTCCTATATTAGACAAACTTCGAGAAAACTTAACAAAAAAGATCTTTTAAACAAACATTTGTAAAGAGACACTATGCTCAAGTATTTGTCCATCTCAATACTGGTTGTGATTACGCTGTTCGCTTGTACGAGACAAGAGTTGAACTATGAAATCATGCACGCACCTTTCTTGCAGGAAGATCAGACCTGGGCAGACTCGATGGTGTTCACGATGAGCATCGATGAAAAGATCGGACAATTATTGATTTACCAACCAAGCCAAACTGATAGCTTACAAAGAACAGAGCTTTTTCAATTAGCGATTCAAAATAGAATCGGAGGAATAGTCCTAGAAGGGATGAGCCTTTCTGAATATTTGTTGACGATAGATTCTTTACAACAAATTTCAAGAATTCCTTTGTTCAATGCTTCTCGAAAATCAGTTTCACATCACAATCAGTTTTCGGATTTAAAAGATTTACCTTCGGCTGCGACGATTAGTGCAATAAATAATGAAGCGACTCAGGATTTGATTCGTACTTATTATTTAGATCAGTTGAATCATTTAGGATTCAATATCAGTTTTGCTCCAGAGGTCAATATGAATAAAGTGGATGGTGATACTTTTGATTTCGATCTATTAAATACTAATCCAGAGAACCTTATTGAGCAATCCACGAAAATGCTGTCTGATATTCAAGGAAAGAATATGCTTTCCGTGAGTAGTAATTTTAATGAATTGCATTATTTTGAAAATGATACTATTGGTAGATTGGATAAAATTCTAAGACCATATTCTAATTTGGTTAAGAATGGACTTTCGGGAATTCATGTTGATCCGGAAATTTTTCAGATTGATACGCTCCGATTATTGCCACCTCATTTTTTGAAAAGATACCTCAATGAATTTGCAGAATTTAAAGGATTGCTCATTGCTGATTGGCAAGAGGAGACCTTTCAAGATATTGCTTACACAGGAGTCGATGTTTTTGTAATAAAAGATAGTTTTGAAAATCGTTTCAATCGAATTAAAACATTAGTAGATGATGGTTTTTTTACGATGACAGATTTGAACGATAAAGTGAGCAAAGTATTAATGGCTAAGACCTGGATGCAATTGGATACGATCAGGCCAAGGATTGATCAGTCAATGGCTCAAGACATCATGAAAAACGGTTTTGATGATTATAACATCAGAAGAATGTATGAAGCGGGTTTAATGCTTTTGCAAAATCCTAAAGGGATGCTACCTTTTAAGAAAACTTATAAACAGCCATTTCAAATTGTACAGATTGGAGAAGAAGACCTTGGGGAGTTTCAAAAATATTTTTCAAAATATGCTCCTTTTTCGAATAGTAATATCCGACCTGATTCAAATGGGATATTCATCGCACCAGATTTTTCAAAACCCAAACAATCAAAATTTATATTGACTTTAGAAGGGATTAATCTTTCTGAAAATAGAGATTCTACTTTTATAAATGCAGTAAACGAATTAGGAAAAAACAATGAAGTGGTTTTGTTGAATTTTGGTAGTCCATTTAACTTGATTCATTTTGATTCAACGATTGCGATGGTTCATAATTTCGAAGCCAATAAACTGACTCAATCTTTTTCTGCACAATTTTTATTCGGTGCTTTAAAAGCAGAAGGTAAATTGCCTCTGGCTTTGAATGAACGATTGCCACTTGGTCATGGAATTGATACGACTGCGATTACTCGAATGAAATATACGGTGCCAGAAGAAGTAGGTATTGCTGCTTATAAACTAGTTGGAATTGATGCCATCGCCAGGACTGTGATTAGGGAGCAAGCTACACCGGGCTGTCAAGTATTGGTTGCTAAAGATGGAAAAATCATTTATTCGAAATCTTTTGGAAGGCATGACTTTAAAAAAGGAAAATTGGTACAAAGCTCTGATCTTTACGATCTTGCTTCAGTCACTAAAGTTGCTTCAACAACCATAGGTGCCATGAAGTTGTATGATGAAGGGAAATTGAAAATTAGCCATCCGCTCAAAAATTATATAGACCTGCCAGAGGATTCTAAGATCAAGAAATTGACTATAAAACAATTATTGACGCATCAATCTGGTTTGCAATCCAATATGCCGATCGCTTCCTTTATCATGTATAAAGATACCACAGGGACAGGATGTAGTGGCGCTTTTTGTAAAGAAAAGACTTTGAGTTATGTAACGAAAGTAGCGGATTCGTTTTATATGGATTTTAAATATCAGGATACCATTTGGAATGATGTGTATCATCTAACACCACGAAAAAGAAAACGCTACCGATATTCTGATGTGAATTTCAATCTAATGATGAAGGTGATTGAAAATAAAAAAGGAAAGCGTCTAGATACTTTTATGGATGATGCTTTTTATAAACCAATGAATCTTGATCGACTGACTTATAATCCTTTGAATCGATTTAAGAAAAGAGAAATTGTTCCTACGACGAAGGAAGAACGGTTTAGAAATCAATTGGTTCATGGATATGTACATGATGAATCCGCAGCACTTTTAGGTGGAGTAGGCGGGAATGCAGGTTTGTTTGGAAATGCAGAATCAATAGCTCCTCTGTTTCAAATGCTTTTGAATGATGGTGAATATGGCGGAAGAAATTATTTGACACCGGAGACTATCGCTTTGTTTACTAAACAACAAAGAGGAACGAAACGAGGACTGGGCTTTGATGTGAAAACGAACTCAGGAAAGAGTGCTTGTTCTAAAAAAGCATCTGCTAAAACTTATGGTCATACTGGATTTACGGGCACCTGTGTTTGGGTAGATCCGGATTCTGGATTGATTTTTATCTTTTTATCGAATCGTATCCATCCTGATATTAAAAATAGAAAACTGTTTAGAAAACAAACGAGAAGTAGAATGCACACCGTGGTGTATGATGCGCTGAATTCTTATCCTGAAGAAGAAAAAAAGGAAGAACCGAAACCGATGGAAGTTAGGGCTTCGATTGAGAAGTGACCTTCTTGGATTTAAAATAATTTTAAATAACATCTTTTGTGTAATAAAAAACTTAGCCTTTTTAAAGTTTGTTATATTCTGGATAGCGAATTAAATTCCTAGTATGGTTTGAGATTTCTAGTAAGGATTGATGCTTCTATTATTTTCTAGACATCATTGCTCATTTCTTCACAAAACTATACTCATTTCTCATTACCCATTCTTTCGAATCTTTAAATTGAACTTCTTTTCGGATGACAAATTTATTGATCCCAATGATGTAAACATTTCTAATCAAAGCTTTTTTATTGTCATTCCCATCTTTTCCGTAAAACTCAGTAACGATTTGTGTATCTCCATCAGTGGTCTCTGATCTTGAAGAAATCTGTTTACCGTTTACGATTGTTCTATCTTTTGATATTTTAAATTTATTCTTGTTATTCGCCTTTGGTTCATTTGGGTAGGTATAATTCAAGATTAATTTTCTATGCTTTCTTTTAGATTTTATTTTTAGTTCGCTTGGCATTGAAAATGGTTTATTCGAACTGTAATCTAAGTATGTTAATGTTCCATTCCATTCTCCTATAAGATTCTGTATATCTTCTGTTTCAATTTGAATTTTTTCTAAAACTGTTTGAGCTGAAACCATTGATAAAGAGGTCAATATAGTTATAATTAGAAAGCTTTGTCTGATGGTCTTCATTGGAATTTGTTTTCTGGATTAATAATGATTTTAAAGCTCATTTAATCTATTGCTCATTTATGTAATATAACAGAAACAAAACTTTTATAGAATGGTTTAAATTTACTTAACGGCCAGTGATTTGCCAAGGTTGTAAAATTATTGACACTAATAATTAGATGCGGTCAAATTTTTTGAAATGTGATATTTACAATTAGGTGGGGAGAAAGAAAGTTGAGATTAAAACTGATTTAATTAAATCAAAATTCGAGAAAGTGTTTTTTAAAATTGCATTAGGTCTTACTGTATCTGTTATGAAGTAATTGTTTTTTGAAACTTCATCATTTCAAATGAACCTATTTTTTTCTTTTTGGAAGAGAATAGTTTGTGACTTGTTAAATTCTTACTGCTGCATCTTTCTAATCCTAGCATTTTCAACCGCTTTTTCAATCCGATCTGGATAATCGGTAATGATTCCATCTACCTTTAGTTCCATCAATTTATTCATATCTTCTATCTCATTGACCGTCCAAGGAATGAGTTTCATGTTTTTAGCATGAACAGCTTGTACCAATGCTTCATCGATGAATTTAAAATAAGGACTATAAATATCCGGGACAAAATCTAGTTTAGCCATATTAGCTTCAAATCCTTCTAAATTCTCTACTAAAAAAGCATTCGTTACATCAGGAGCTTGCGTATTTAATTCAAGCATAACAGCCGGGTCGAATGATTGGATACAAGAATTTTCTTTGATTCCTAAATCTACCAACTCCGCAAGCAATAATTTTACAAATTCTGCAGGTTGAGGGACTATACTATCATACCATTCTGGTCGACTTTTCACTTCGATATTGTAAAAAGGTTTCTCTCTTTTATTGTGATCGCAATAGACGTTGATCGCTTCGACCATATCCTGAAGAGAAGGCTTGCTAACTACGACCGCTTGTTGATCAGGAAAACGCTCATTTCCTCGACTACCACAATCATAAACTTTGATTTCCTCATAAGTCAGTTCGTAAATCTTATGATCCTTCTCCTCCGCCTCTGTAACTGGGGTTCCGTCAGGTTTTTTACAAATATGATGAGAAAAATAAGGATCATGGGAAACGATAATTTTTCCATCTTTCGAGACTGCAACATCCAATTCGAGCGTTTTTATTGGATAAACCAAAGCTTTTAGAAATGCGGGAATAGAATTCTCAGGGAGCAAACCTCTACAACCACGATGACCCTGCCAGTCAAAGGCATTTTGTTCCGTCATGTCTTTTTGATTTAAAGTACAAGATGAAAAGAGCAACAAAAAGTATAGGATTCGTTTAAACATAATGAAACCAAGAAGTATTTTGTCGGTAATAATAGTCGAAATTTCAGACAATAATATTCATTTCAGATGAAATACCCATAGAAAAGTGCCCTTGAGTTTTAAAGATTAATAAAAAAGTTAAATTTGTGTCATAAATTTAGTCCATTGGGTTAACATAGACTCTAAGTACTTATTTCCACGTGAGCACAAACGGTATTAGGTATTCGACATTAGGAGAGCCCGAAAAACTAATACCTAATGCCGTTTTTTCTTAGCTTAGAGCAAATTAAAAACTCGAAATATTATAAATGCAGATTCGTATTTATAATTAACTTTATCCTAATACTTACTTATCTAATAGAAATTCTAGTATGTCAGCAAACACAATCATTAAGAACGGAATTCCTCACATTATTGCATTCTTTATTTTTTTACTAGCCACTGCCTTCTATTTTACGGCACAGTTGAATGGTAAAGTAGAAAAATCCCACGATATCGTTGGTGCGAGAGCCAATCTTCAAGAGATCGAAAAATACGAAGCCCAATCTGGTGAACGGAGTATGTGGACGAATACGATTTTCGGAGGGATGCCTACCTACCAGATTGATGGTTCTCAGAAAAGTAATATGACCAAATATATGGAAAAAGGATCTCGGTTATTCATTGCAAGACCGATCGGGATGTTTTTTGCTGCTATGATTGGTTTTTATATCATGTTGGTTTTATTAGGTGTGAATCCTTGGTTGAGTATCGTCGGAGCTTTAGCTTTTGGTTTATCGACCAATCATTATGTATTGTATAGCGCAGGGCATATTTCGAAAATCAAGGCCATATTTTATTTCGGTTTGATTACCGCAGGAGTTCTGATGGCTTTTAGGAAAAAGTATCTGATCGGAGGGCTTGTTTTTGCAACTGGTTTAGCACTTAATCTATTTGCGAATCACGTTCAGATGACCTATTATTTCTTTCTTACTTTATTGGCTTATGGTCTGTTTGAATTGATTCAGCATATTATGAACAAAGACCTAGCTTCCTACGGGAAAGCTGTTTTATTTCTTTTGGCAGGAGGAGCGATAGCGGTTGGATCGAGTGCAAGTAAATTATTGCCTAGTTATGAATACGGACAAGATACGATGAGGGGAGACCCCATTTTAGCGGTTGATGCAAGTGTCCCAAAGACGAGTAGTAATACTTCAGGATTGGATTATGATTATGCGACGAAATGGAGTAATGGATATATGGATATGGTTGCTACTTTTATTCCAGGCGTTGTTGGAGGAGGAGGAATAGATTACTGGGGCCCAAATGTTGATGGAACTGCTGGTCCGCAATATTTTGGGGCGATTGTATTCTTCTTATTTCTATTTGGAGCTTTATTATTGAAAGGTCCTGTAAAGTGGTGGCTAATATTCGGAGTAGTTTTTATCTCTTTAATATCGATGGGAAAAAACCATTGGTTGCATGGAATACTCTTCGACTTGGTGCCGATGTTCAACAAATTTAGAACACCGAACTCTGCCATGACAGTAGTGACCTTTTTAGTTCCGGTTTTAGCATTTCTTGGATTGAATGAAATGATCAAAGGTAAGGTTACAAAAAAAGAGGCACTTCAGTCTTTATATATAGCTGGAGGATTTATGGGAGTGGTGTGTTTGTTTTTTGCTTTGGCAGGAGGTTCTTTCTTTGATTTTTCAGCAGCTTCTGATCAAGTATATGC
>CAKZTD010000302.1 GCA_937921595.1 uncultured Saprospiraceae bacterium | reverse complement strand
CACTATGAACTTGACAACATTATTATAAAATGATGAATGCCAGATTGACGACCATCTGCCTACATAGCCCTATTTATGTGAATCGAATTTTATTAGATAATTTAGAAATTCGAATTTTATTTAGAGTAAAGTCTATTATATTTGCGTGCTATTGAGGTATTCATAGGAAAGGAATATTCCTTAAACTATAGAAAATAGTACTTATGAAAATACAGGTAATCTTAATCGTAGTCATGTTGGTAGGATTTATAGCTCCAAAAGAGAAGGTAAGAATCAAAAATTTTGAATTAGAAATTCCAGAGCAGCTTGAAAAGGTAAGACCTAATGAGGCATATAATGAATTGCTTAAACTGAGTTATAAAAAAGAATTGCAAATTATTATTGCGGATGATATAGGGAGTACGTTTAAAAAAGAAGAACGAAATGAAGTCTACGAAGCATTTGATTTGTTCGTTGCGACATTTAAAATAAAATATGAAGGTTGGTTTAATTCATACAAGGGATACGAAAAAGGAGAACTCAGAAAACATAAAATAAATTCGTTTAATGCGGTAAGCAAAGATTTTAAAACGAAAATTAATGGAGTGATCATTTATTTCGAAATTACGACCATTAATATTGGGAATTATTATTTTGATTTGATCGTTACCGGAAAAGAGGAATCAAGAAAATCACATAAGGCCATCGTCAAAGAATTGGTAGATTCTATTAAAAAAATCAGCGATAACTAAATTGAAAACATGAAAGTATTCAAGTTCGGAGGGGCATCAATCAAGGATGCAGAAGCCATTAAAAATGTAGCGAGTATTTTAAAAAACTATGAAGAAGATCAAATTCTGATTGTTGTTTCCGCGATGGGGAAAACGACTAATGCTTTAGAAAAAGTTTTAGAATCTTATGTTGCTGAAGATGGAAAAGCTTTTGAAATATATGAAGCAATAAAAAGTAAACATTACGAATTGTTGCAAGCCCTTTTTCCAGAAGGTCATGAAATCTTTGCAACCGTCAATGATGCTTTTATTGAAATCGAATGGGTGATCGAAGAACCTCCACAAGATGAATTCGATTATTTATATGATCAAATTGTATCCGTAGGGGAGATGGTGTCTTCTAAAATTGTAGCTGCTTATTTGACTCTCGTAAATTTAGAAACCAATTGGTTGGACGCTCGTGATGTCATCCAAACGGACAATACTTATCGCGATGGCGTAGTAAATTGGGAGATAACCAATAAGCGAGCAAAGGAAGTAGTTCCTCCTCTTTTAGAACAAAAAAACTTTATACTTACTCAAGGTTTTATTGGAGGAACCAGTGAGAACTTTACGACGACTTTAGGACGAGAAGGGTCAGATTATAGCGCTGCTATTTTTTCTTACGCTTTGGATGCGGAAAGTATGAGCATTTGGAAAGATGTTCCAGGAATTTTAACCGGAGATCCAAGGATGTTTGAAGATGTTACAAAAATTGATCGATTGTCCTATAAAGAAGCGATTGAGATGACTTATTATGGCGCAAAAGTGATCCATCCAAAAACAATCAAACCAATCCAAAATAAAAATATTCCACTTTACGTCAAATCTTTTATAGATCCAAAAGGAGAGGGGACGGTAATTTCTGAAGACTCAGAGATCAGCTACCCACCAGTCGTTGTAGTAGAAACTGATCAAGTCCTTTTGCATATTTCGACACGAGATTTTTCTTTCGTTGCGGAACATCATCTTGGACATTTATTTCAGGTCTTTGCAAAGTATCGGATCAAGATCAACATGATGCAAAACATGGCGATTAGTTTTTCTGTTTGCGTTACCAATCAACCCAAACGTCTTGCTACCTTGATCGAAGAATTGAATGAAAATTTCAATATTCGAAAAGATGAAAACCTGGAATTACTAACTATTCGACATTATAAAAAAGAAGTTTTAGATAGCCTTCTGGAAGGAAAAATAATTGTCTTCGAAGAACGTATTCGAGAAACCGTTCAAATGGTTTTAAAAGACATACCAGTGATGAAGCGGAAGACTTAAGATAGGTGAACAGAGGAACAGAGGAACAGAGGAACAAATCGAGCGAGTCATTAATAACTTGTTGACCTGATATCTTATTAACTTGTTCCTTTGCTAACTTGCTGATTTTGGATTTTTAAATCTCATTTACTATCTTTAGTGAGCGAATTTTCGCTGACTCACTAAAACCTTATTGTTAAATGAGAAACCCATTAGCCCTGTCCCTGTTGGTGCTATTCCTCATTGTAGGATGCGCCAAAGAAGATATTACCAAAAGCCCTACTTTTCAAAACTCCGGAGATCCACTTAGTAAAGCAGAATTAAACGATTTTATCGAAAATTCTATTGAACGAAATGGTACTTTTCATTGGTCCTCAGTCGATGATCATTTTCTTTGGAGTGCAGCCATGCAAAGTGATTCTTTATTTGCGATTGGATACCAAACCCGAGGTACTGATGATTTAAATTCCAAAATCCATCAAATCAATATTGAAAGTACTGCCTGGGTAGAAATCAGAGAAGAGATTTTAAATATCATTTTAGAAGGAGAGCAAAAAATAGACCCGACCATAACAATGGAAGATTTACTGCCTCATGGTTTACCAAAAGTATTACCATCTATGGCGGTAAGAATTTCAAATTTCGAAACGGTAGAACGTTTAAGAATGATGCCAGAAGTAATTCGATATTTTGAAAGTATGTCCTATTCGCTTCCATCCATGGTTTCTAGTCAAGGACGAAGTTCATCAGGGTGTGATGGCGATCCAGATTATAATATAAACTCAGGAGATTTTACCACGATTACTCCAAATGTAAAACGGTCTTGGCACATGACCAGCTCAGATGTTCAAGGAGCTTGGGGAACAACGACTGGAGATGGTGTGACAATTTGTGTAATTGACTCTGGAGCTTCTGATGATCAGGAGAATTTAGGTTCTCAATTCAACAGTGGAGATTCACAAGGAAGAACCGTTGAAAAATATAGTACCCATTATTCTGGGTGGTGGTGGTGGAGATCTTTGGATTCACCTCATGATCAATGTGGTCATGGAACATCTATGTGTGGACTTGCTGCTGCACCGAGAGGAACAGATGGCAATGCATTGGGTGTTGCTTATAATTCGGATTTGATTTCGATCCGTGCGGTAGAAGATGTTGTGATCAATACTAGCGATGAAAAAGAAGGCGTAAAAGATGCATTGATTCTAGCTGGAAATCGTACAGATGTAAAAGTGATCAGCATGTCAATTGGAACTCCATTTTGGAGTGGAACGGTTGCTGATGGTATTTACTACGCTTACAATAATGGAAAAATGATTGTTGCTGCTGCAGGAACTTCTTTCTCTTGGACTTCTTGGTATGGCGTTATTTTTCCAGCTAACATGAGCCAAACAGTTGCTGTGACTGGTGTAAAAGATAATACGGAAAATATGGATCGTTGTGAGACTTGTCATGATGGACCAGAGGTAGATTTTGTAATGGTTATGGAACGATCTTCTGATGATAATCGTCATGCAATAGGCTTAGCTTTAGACACGAATCAACCAAAATATATTGGTGGTTCTTCAGCAGCCACGGCAAGTGTGGCGGGTATTGCAACTCTGGTTTTTTCAAATAATCCTGGTGCTTCTCGAGCAGATGTTTACAATGCAATGAAAGTCAATAGTTCTTTCTATCCAAGTAAAGATAATAACTTTGGTTGGGGAATTATTGATGCTGCGGATGCGGTTGTAGAGTAGAAAATAATAAGCGAATTGATGTATGAGCGAATGAGTTTTAATTACTCATTCGCTCATTTTTTTTACCGAACTAAAGTCAAATCTCCAGCTTCTCTAATCGACTCACCAGTGTCGGCATTATTTATTTCAAAAATAAAATAATAAACATCAGAAGGAGCTGTCTCATCATTGTGTCGTCCATCCCATCCATGATCAGGGCCACTTGCTTCATGGACAATTTGTCCCCAGCGATTGAATATTTTTAAAGCGTTTACTTGAAAATTTTCTCCTTGAGTAACCAATTCGAAAATATCACTGATCCCATCACCATTGGGAGTGAATGCATTTGGAATATCATAGTCATCACAAAAAACTTCAAGGTCCATCATGATTTGAACAGAATCAAAAGCTGAACAAGTGATGCCATCAATTGTATTTTCAACCTCTAAGGTGAAGACTCCTGGAGCGCAGATATTCTGGCTTATTTCTCCATTACTTTCAAATATTCCTCCGTTGATACTCCAATTATAAACAACATTATCTCCTGTCGTCGAATTACTTCCATCAAGAATGGTACAACTATTTTCTTCGGTACAATCTATTAGGGAAGGAGGGGTTATGCTTGCAAAAACTTCAATCACGATTAGGTTTGTGGTAACGATACTGTCGCATCCTATTTCAGAAATTAAATTATCTATATAGCCGCCACTTTCTGTTTGTTCTGCTCCACCCACAAAGTAAGATTCACCTTGGCAAATAGTGACCTCTGCCGAACCTGTAGAAATAGGGAGTACATTTAGAATTGTGGTAAGAATAGTATCGCATCCAGTTGAGTTGCTCAAGATGTCCATATAAACACCTGCCTCTGTTTGATCTGCTCCTTCGAGAAATATAGATTCCCCTTCGCAAATAGTGACTTCTGTCGAGTTGGTTGAAAGAGGCAATACAATCAAGGTGGTAGTAAGGATGCTATCACAACCAATTGAATTACTTAAGGTATCTGTATAAACACCTGCTTCTGTTTGATTTGCACCTTCAAGAAATATAGATTCTCCTTCACAAATACTTGCATCGACGGCCTGAGAGGTAGTAGATAAGATCATCAATTCGGTAATGACAGTGCTGTCACATCCAGTGATTGCCATATAGACATCTGTATAAAAACCAGCAACAGTTTGTTCCGCTCCTTCTAAAAAAGCAGATTCGCCTTCACAAATTTCTAATGAAACAGAATCTAAAACAGCAGTCGGATATTGATTGTCTCCAGTACAGGCATATTGTAAATTAATTGCTCCACCAGTTGACCCAGTAAAACCACAATAGGCTACTGGATTTCCTTGCAAGCTGTTTTGAATAATATCATAAACTCCGGTAATAATCATCACTCCATCAAAGAATATTTCATAAGTATTGGTCGCAGGATCCCAGTTAAAAGTCACGGCATGTTCTTGTCCATCTTCTATATTTCCCATTGATACGGGCCCTGAAATAGGAGCATCCATTTCTCCATTGACATTTACTGCGATGTGATCTTCAACAGGGTCTCCAAGATCTGCATTTTGCCAAGTATCGAATTCGATAATAAAAGAATTATCAATTCCTGAAGATCCAATTCCTCCTCCTGAGATTCCACAAATATTATTTCCTTGAACACTATTATGGTAAACCATACAAATTCCGTCTGCGCCATTTGCATCATTGTCTCCTAAATAAATCGTGATGGTATTACTGAATGGCTGGCTAAAGTCAATTTGATTTTCAGCCCAAACACAACTAAGTTGGGTGTTTAATTCAGATGTCAATTGGATACAAGAAAAATCAAAGTTTTCGGTATAATAAGATGCATTGCCAATCAAGGTATAATCTTGTCCAACCAGTTCTGTATCTTCTGGTAATCCATCGAGTACTCCTGGAGTCGTTTCACTAAAATCCAAAGCCATTCCTCCATTTACAATATTGCCATCAAAGTCATTGATTAAGATTAAATAAAATGCTCCTTCTTGAACAGGTAATGCGGAAATAAAACCATCGCCGGAGGTGTCTTCACAAACATCAATTACAGTGGAGCCAGTTGTAGGGTTTGTATTCGTCAATCCAGTTTGATTGCTCGTATTATTTAAAGCTCCGGTACTTCTAACTGGCTGATTGCTTGCCATGAAATCACAAAGTTCAGCATAAGTAGAAATAGGTCCCCAAACTTGGATATTAATATTTGTTGATTCACTTGGGTCAGAGTTTTCGATCAAGACTCCAAAGTCTCCATCGGTTTGTGCTTGAAAGAAAAGCCAAGAATAATGACTGGCTCCAACTCCTGACCAACAACCATCATTGATTCCAGGTTGATAAAAATCAGGATTAAGATTCGGTTGCTGAGCAATAGAAAATAATTCAGGTAAACCTTCGCATACGTTGAGGATCAAAGCATCTTCACAGGAAGACCGAGCCGCTGCAAAAGTCAAGCATTCCACCTCTTCAATTTGAATGTCAAAATCAGTGCATCCATCTCCATTGCTGATGACTATAAATAAAGGTTGGAAAGCATCTACCGCTAAATTATTTATTGAAAGTGAATTATCACTTGGGTTTTGATTAAAGCTGATACAACTGGCGCCCGCTGATGTTGGACAATTAGTGTAAACAGAAAGACCGGTATTAATATTTACATTTTCTAAAGAGATATTTAAACAAGCATCATTAAATGGAGTGTAAGTATAAACGAAATCTTCTCCTGCAAGAACAGGATCGTTTGAATTACAAGGCCCATCACTCAGGTCATCACCAGAACCACAAGTTGTTTGCCCAGAGCTAGTAAATGGTAAATTATTAATGGCAACATTTTCTAGGCAAGGAATGAGCGTGGTTTGACAAGGAACATCAGAGCAAGACCATTGAATTTCAAAGCCTGGGGCAGTTACTGAAATGTCAGAAGTAAACTGAATCGTTAAGCAGTTATTACCAGCTTGTATTGGAAAAGTATTGGATCCTGTTAATGTCGCAATCTGAGGAGAGCCGATATCAGGACCATCATAAAGGATTAAATTATCAAAATTATTTTCGAGATTGAAATTTAGAAATTCGAGACTGATACAGTTGGTAGGTACACTTGGACAAATAGTAAAAGTAGAGGATTCACTATTTGAATAATCATTGTCCGGCCCTCCAGAATCGAAAAGTGTTCCGGAACAAAGACTTGATTCAGTATCTTCTCCCATCGTATAAATAGGATCTGGTTCTTTAATACAAATTACAAAATCCCCAGAGTTAGGACTTGCCGTTGCTGACCAGTCATTGATTCTTAAAAAATAATTTTCGAGAGGATCAAGCCCTGATAAGTCGAATGTCAGTTCATTTAATCCTGCAGCAGAAGAAAAGCAAGCTAATTCACTCATATCATCTAAAGCGCAGAATCCACGGTAGACTGCAACCTGAGGTTGGACGATCATTCCATTATCTCCATCCACTCCAGTGACTGTGATATTGAAATCAAAGATATCTGCTGGAGTTGAAAACTGAAACCAAACATCGCGATCGCCAGTTCCTTGAAAGCAAGTTGGGATATTCATTGCCGGATCAGAAAATACAATAGATAGGGTAGCGTCAACATTGTTAAAGGTATCTGGATGAGGACAGATCGGAGCAATTCCCAAGTCGATTATTCCGCTGCAGTCATCATTTACAGGTTGCGCAATTAGGCTGCTAATTAGTAAGACTGAAAAGCAAAAGGCAGTGATATACTTTATCATTAAATTTATTTTAAACCAGATATTATTTTAAACAAAAATACAATCTAAAACCTAGTATTTATAGCGGGTTTTGACTATTCTTGAATTTAGTAATCGGAATTTTAATGACCCAGATTGTTGAAAAAGTCAATATATTGAAACATTAGTAGGTTTAAAAACGTAGTCATGAATACCGTTTTAAAACATATCTCTAAACTAAGTCAATTAGATTCTCTTTCCAAGGGAGGCTTCAGTCAAATTGCCTGATTTACTATTCTTTACTGAACAGTGTCACAATTCCATTTTATAGGAGTTGACAACATGCTTGAATTATCGTTATTTTTTAACCACATAATCCTACAATCATGAACAGCAGTGACTTTAACAGACTTATCAGTTTACTTTCCAAATTAGACAGTGCTACCAACAAAGCCGCACGAACAGATGGTTGTTTTCAAAAGTATCATATTGGTTCAATGGAAGTTCTTAGGGACTTGCCTTTGCACATAAAGAGGTTAGAGCAAGGATTGAGAACTGCGAAGATTATTGAATGAGGGAAGGAGCTAAGAGGTGCAAAATTTAAGTAGTCGGCTTAGGCGATAACCTATGGTTGTCTCCTAAGCTTGATTGATATAACTTGAAGAAAGTTAGGATTTTATGAGGACTCTAGTCCAGACTCAATAACCTCGAGTATCGTATCTAGGAGGTCTAAGTTTTATAATTAAAACAAATGGAGATCCCGTGATCGCAAATTCTTTTCGTTTTCTTATTCTTCCTTCAGTTAGTAATCCCGCTTGAATTCTTAGCCCAAATCCGAATATTCTTCTTTGATAAATTGGTTGAAAAAATATCCCATGAAATCTTCCCGAAAGATATGATGAAGAG
>CAKZTD010000301.1 GCA_937921595.1 uncultured Saprospiraceae bacterium | reverse complement strand
ATGGCCAACTCTCTCGAAGGAACTAAGATAAGGGCTTGCACTTCTTCACCTTTTGGTTCTAATTCTGAAATCAATGGCAAGAGAAAAGCCAGTGTTTTTCCTGTTCCTGTTGGAGAAAGAAGGACCACTTCTTCACTGACCTCTATCGCTAATTGAGCTTCTTCTTGCATCGGATTGAGTTTTTCAATACCGAGTTTCCTTAAAATTGCTCCTTGATTTTTAATTGTCTTTGACATGAGCGCAAAGGTAGAGGTTTTAGTTCAATAAATATTCAATATTTGAGAATCAATATCCAATGGTTTCTGTTTTTCAAAAATACTTCTAAAATGAAATTGAGTAGCAGATCATTTGTTTTAGAAGAAAATGGTGAAGACATTTTGTTGAAAAAATACAATTGATCAAAATAATCTGTGTCTTGCCCTCAGGCACCAATGTTAGAAAGAAAATCTAGGGGTTGACTTCAACATATTTTTCAACCAGTAATTCTAACAACTCGACTTGCTTGTTTGATTGTACAAACAGCCGACTTTTTTTATGAAAATATACTTTTTTAATACCTCCTTGACTGGTCTTATATTCAATTTCAACCCACTTCGTAAGGTCTATTCCATTTAGGCCAATTAATTGTACAGATAAGATTTCATACATTAGAAACTCATGAATATTCCCTTTAAACAGGATACTTTTTTCTTTTAATATAAGTGTACCTGTATCGCCTAAGTGACTCACTTTTATGAAAACAGGAACGTTCGAAGAAGGTAAAAATCTTACTTGCTTAATTTGGAGTTCACCATTCTTGTTTTCTATTAAACTCACCCTTTTGTTGTTTTACTTCACTACTTAATCACCGTAATCTTGGAGATCTTCCCCTCTTCTATTTCAAAGATCAATATCATCGTAATAGCCTGAGTTAATCCTTTTCGACCAGTGATGCTCTCATGTTCGATGACGACATTATTGTGGACGATTCTTTTTAAAGTAGTGGAATGTAAATTTGGAGAAGCATCAAATAAATCTTGGTAATAACTTCGGCAAGCTTCTTTGCCTTCCATGGTCAATACATGATCCTCGTAATTATAGAATTTCACATCGTCGCTAAATAAGGAAATATAAGTTTCCATATCTCGACTGTTATAAGCTTCTAATTGTTTTTGAACGATTTCTTCTGGGCTTAAACTTGGGCTGGTATTCATTTTTATTTTTTAATAAGAAAATCCCTTACTTTTGGCAATACCAATTAGCGTTCTTGTATGATCAAATAATTGTAAATATTCAACTAAATTATCGAATAAAATGTGGTTGGTGACAACACCAAACCACGGCTACAGCCAGCGTTGGAGCCTGCCCGCCGAATAGGCTGGTTGTCACCAACGCGATTCCAAAGAATATTTGTTCATACAACAACACCATACCAAATATACACAATGAAATTTAAGAGCTTGTTTAAATTTCATACTTTGGCCTACCGACGCCAAATTTTACTTCATACTACGTTACTCATCAGTCACGTAACAATGGTTATGTTCCTTCTTCATGCCTTGTCTGAAATAAAATTTGTCTGTCGTCGCCTCAAAAACGATTTTTAAACAAGCTCTAATCGCAAAAAATTAATTACTTTGCGAAGGAATTAAATCTCTTTTCAAACAATGAAAGTCTGCATAGCTGAAAAACCTAGTGTTGCTCGCGAAATCGCTATTATCCTCGGTGCGAAAAGCCGTAAGGATGGCTATTTCGAAGGCAATGGTTATGCGGTGACTTGGACCTTTGGGCATTTCTGTACGCTCAGGACACCGGATGACTATGATCCGCATTGGAAGAAATGGGATTTGAATACGCTTCCGATGTTACCCGCGAAATTTGAAACGAAGCTGATCAGTAACAAAGGAGTGAAAAAGCAATTCGGTGTTATCAAAACTTTATTCAAAAATGCATCACTGGTGATTAACTGTGGTGATGCAGGACAAGAGGGAGAATTGATTCAGCGATGGGTCTTGAAAGAAGCAAAATATAAAGGCCCCGTTCAACGGCTTTGGATTTCTTCATTGACCGCTCAGGCAATTACAGATGGTTTTAAAAACCTTAGAAATGCCAGTGATTTTGATAACCTTTACTATGCAGGAAGTTCGAGAGCAATTGGTGATTGGATATTGGGAATGAATGCAACTCGACTTTACACCTTGAAGTATGGAGGTTTCAAACAACTGCTTTCTGTTGGACGAGTTCAGACTCCTACCCTAGCCATGATTGTCGCTCGTGATAAAGAGATTTTGAATTTTAAACCTCAACCATTTTGGGAATTACATACGATTTATCGAGGTGTAGATTTTCATTATGAAAAAGGACGTTTTGAAAAAAAGGAAGACGGTGATCAATTATTAGATCAGGTTACCGGTAAGCCATTTGTGATTGTATCTTTTACAAAAAAGAAAGGGAAGGAATATCCGCCACGACTTTTTGATTTGACGAGTTTGCAAGTTCATTGTAACAAACGCTTTAGTTATACTGCGAGTCAGACGCTGCAATTGGTTCAGTCTCTTTATGAAAAAAAGGTAGTGACTTATCCTAGAGTTGATACCTCTTATTTACCAAATGATGTTTATCCTAAAATCCCTGGTATTTTAAAACAGTTGACCAATTATAGTCAATTTACGGCTAGCCTACTGGGGCAACAAATTCGGAAATCTTCTAAAGTTTTTAATGATAAAAAAGTAACGGATCACCATGCGATCATTCCGACAGGTATTCAGCAAAGCTTGCCGGCAAATGAGCAAAATGTTTATGATGCGATTACCCGAAGATTTATTGCTGCCTTTTATCCAGATTGTATTGTCTCGAATAATACGGTGATTGGAGAAGTCGATGGAATTTTGTTTAAAGCAACAGGAAAAGAAATTATCGAAGAAGGTTGGCGAGTATTGTTTCCAAAACCGAAAAAGAAATCCAGCGGAGATAATGACGAAGGAGAAGATAAAAGTGAGGAGAAACTTTTACCAAATTTCGTACAAGGAGAGACCGGACCTCACCAACCGATCTTAAGAGAAAAAACGACGCAACCTCCCAAGCATTATACGGAAGCGACTTTGCTACGTGGAATGGAAACGGCAGGTAAACAGATTGATGATGAAAAATTACGGGAACTCATGAAGGCCAATGGCATCGGTCGTCCATCTACCCGAGCGAATATCATCGAGACCCTTTTTAAAAGAAATTATATTCGTCGAAACAGAAAAAATATCCTCGCGACTGAAACGGGCCTAGCTCTGATCGATACGATAAATAATAAATTGCTAAAATCCGCAGAGCTGACTGGAACTTGGGAAAAGAAACTTCGAGAGATTGAAGAAGGAAGTCATTCTGCGAAACAGTTTATCGTGGAGATGAAAGATATGGTGAGTAAGCTGGTCGAAGAAGTTCGGATGGAAAAAGCGGTTCGTAGAATTGCTCCGCCTTCGGCTCCTGCTAAAAAGACGAGAGCGAAGCGACCTTCTGCCCCAACGGCTACGATCATGAAGGAGCAAATTTGCCCAAAGTGTCGAAGCGGAAAATTGCTCAAAGGAAGTTCAGCTTACGGCTGTAGTCGTTATAAAGAAGGTTGTAACTTTCGATTGCCTTTTACTTTTATGGGTAAAAAAATTCCGGAGAAACAATTGCTTCGTCTTTTCAAAATGGGAAGTACGGTCAACCTTAAAGGTTTTAAAGATGGTAAAGAAAAAAAGGAAGGTTTACTAAGGTTTGATAGCAATCAGGTTTTGACTTTCGAAGAGAAAAAAGCAGGTGCTTCCAAAGCCAAAACATCCGCGAAGAAAACAGCGATGCCACCTTGCCCTAAATGTGGCAAAGGAAAAATCATCAAAGGGAAGACCGCTTATGGTTGTAGTGACTGGAAAGCAGGTTGTGGTTTTAGATTTTCATTTGATGATATTTTCAAGAAAGCCGATGGGAAGAAACTGACCAAGGCTTTGGTGATGAAAATTATATCAAAATAGTCAAGAAGCAATTTGTCAAAGAGAGTTATACCCCTTGACAAACAACCTCTTAATCTATTAACAAATGACTATTTTATTCGACTCTTCAAATATTTTATCTGGCCATTATGGTTCGATTCATGTTCTACTACGTGAAACCATTTACAGTAATTGTTAGTTGGTCCCCAGCCCCAGTCCTTATCTTCAGCAAGAAGCCATTTATCGTCACGCTTAGCGAGTTCTTTTAAAGAATAAGCTCTTACGCTTTCTAATTTTTCTAAATAAAAATCTAAGTCATGCCCTTTGATTTCCTTACGACCTTTATCTCCTAATCCCATTGCTGTACTCCATTCATTATTTTCTTCACTGGACCACTTTCCCCAACTTATTCCTTCAAAGGTATTGAGTTGATAAAACCTTTCCGTAGATGCGAGATGCCAAAGCATGGCACCGATGCTATTCGAATTATCATCATGGATATAATCAAGGTCTTTAATGCTCATTCCTTTTACCGGATAAAGAATGGTATTCCTCATCCAGTTCATCATAGAAACCAGTGTTCCTACTTGTGGAGTAAAACCTTCTTTTGGGCCAATAAAATTAAGATTATCTTCTGTCATTGGGCTTATAGTATTTGCATTTACAGCAAGAGGAAAAGCCATCAGAGTTCCGGCCCCTAAACTTGCCTTAGTAATGAATTTTCTTCGGTCGATTGAATTGTTGTTATTTTTCATATTATATATTTTTAAAAGAAGAACGTAAATACCTATTGGGTTTATTATTCAAGTTAAGATTAGAAATGAGTAAATGAGCGAATGGCCTCCTAAATGTAAAAAAACATGCTAAGAACTTTGAGCTTTTTCCAATATTCGCTCATTCACTCATTTATCCATTCACTCATTCGAACAAGAAATATGGAGTATAACACTACTAATCAAAGTTTTATCATAAAAAATCTAGCAAGTAATTCAACCTTAATTATTGTTAATAAATACGAATTACTTCTCCATTTCGTTTTCCGATGACACTTCGAATATATCCGACAAGCATTCGGGACATTGCTACTGGCTGGTGCCCTGGAAAATAATCTCGATATTTTTCAACCGCATCTTCTACTAATCCTGAGGATACTACATTGACGCGAATTCCATTTTCTAATTCTAAGGCGACTGCTTGAACGAAACTATGAATCGCACCATTGACCATCGCTGCGGATGCAGTCATGGGTACTGGATCATCTGCAAGAATTCCGGTAGTCAAAGTGATGGAACCTTCAGGGTTTAGAAAGTCTCTTCCGATTCGAACGATGTTGACCTGTCCCATTAACTTGCTTTTGAAACCAATGTAATAATCGTCTTCAGAGAGATCATTGAATGGTGCCCATTTTGCTTCTCCAGCGGTACAAATGATGGCATCTAGTTTCCCAACTGATTCAAACATTTTTTTCAATGAATCGCTACTGCTTAGGTCAACCGTTACATCTCCACTATTTCGCCCTCCAACTAGTACTTCATGATCCGTTGAAAAATGGTCTCTTACTACTTTTCCGATGGTTCCATTACCACCTATAATTAATATTTTCATTTATTTGTTTTATAATATTGAGATAATTTTAAACTACTAAACACCAATTTAGGAATGAGTGAATGAGCGAATTTAGGAATGAATGAATGGCCTCCTAGATGTAAAAGAACAAGCTTAAAACTTTGAGATTTTGCCCAAATTCACTCATCCACTCATTTATCCATTCACTCATTCTTACAAGACATCTTAAGCAAAACACTATAACCAAAGTTCTATCGAAAAGTCTATTTTAAACAACTTAATTTATAACCGTCGAGTTGCTTCGTTTTTAGATCTGTTCTTTCGTTTGGTGGCTTTATTTTTACCAGAAAAATTATAGCTGATCCAAAGTCTTATATTCCGAGTTTGTGGCTTGTGAGAATTACTACTTTTAAAAGTTGCAAACGGTCGTTCATTTTCATAGATCAAAGTATTAAAAATATCCGACAGGTAAATTCTTGCCGATAATTTTTTATTAAAAAAAGTTTTCTGAAGCATAAGATTTACATCATAAATTTGAGCCGCAATATAATATGCATCTTCATGTTTTGAACGATAATATCCTCTCAGTTCTAAACTAGTCGTTTTATTAAGTTTAAAATTATTATTTAGACTAACATAGCCTGTTGATCTTTGAAAGTTATCTATTCCAGATTCTTCTGTAAATTTCCGATTATAAACTCCAAGTGACGCTCGGATAAACCACCACTTATAAAGATTTCCAAATCGATTATAACTAAGGCCAAATTGAGTTTGCGATCCGTCATTGAATTTTTTATAAAAAGAAACATCTCCTTCCAAAAAGTAAATCCCATTGACGGCTTCTCTTGTTTTTTGATAATACAAATCGAAGGTTTGCCTTTTTTGTTTAAAGCTCAATTCATAATTATTGACATACTCCGGCCTCAATTCCGGGTTCCCCAATTCGAATCGAAAATCATTTATTTTGATCACATAATTATTTAGCAATTGAAAAGACGGTCGTCGCAATCGTTTAGAATAACTAATTGATATGGTATTGTCTTTTGGCAAATCTCTAGAAAGATAAAAGGAAGGAAACCAATCAGTATAGTTTTGCTGAATTATACTATCCTGATTCAAATCTTTTCTTTCTAAATTGGTATGCTCCGTCCGTACTCCTATTTTTAAAAAATAGTCTTCCTTAATTTTTTTACTTACAGAAATATATCCTGCACTTACTTGCTCGTCATAATCAAAAGATCGAGTCCTTTGATTAGGTATCCATTCATCGCCAATTAAAATTTCAGAAAGCAATGCATTTTCTCGTTGAGTATTGGATAGCTTAGAACCTAATTCCAGCTTTAAACCATTCTGAAAATACTTTTCCAAATCAGCTTGCAATCCATAAATATTGGTGCCTGCAACTCCGTCATTGCGTTCTGTTATTCCAGTATAAAATCCTTGCTCATAGCTTGAAATGGCGTCGTTAAATCGACCTACATCAGAGCTTGCATAATCAGCGAAAAATTTCAAATTACTTTTTAAAGTATCTAGCGTCCATTTATAATTAAAGGTGACATTATACACATCGTTATCCACATCGCCGATCAGCTGCGCAATTCCATTATCTATAGACTCCCCATTATTTAAAATATCGACCAGGCTAATATTATCATAATTGCTTTCAAAATTAGTTGCAAAAAACTCAAACCCCATGACATGATTTTCAATAGGATCAGCAACAAAACCGAGTTGATAGTTATGCCTTTTTACAAATCTTTGTAAACCTCCTTTTTCGCCTAGAAAATTTTGAGACGTAAAATAATCAATGCTCGAATTATTTTCAGATTCAGAAGTACTCTGCTGATAACTATAGCTTCCGTAAACATTCCATTTCTCTGCACCATAATTAAAATTAAAATTATTCTGATTGTTATAGTCTCCTTTAGTTTTAAAAGTATAAACCGATCGAATATTACCATCAAATCCAACTGCTTTTTTCTTTAAAATAATATTAATTACACCACCAGAACTTTCGGCATCGGTATTCGCAGAAAGATGTGTTTGAATTTCAATGGCCTTGATATCATCAGAACGGAGATTGCTGATGTAATTGGTAAGATTGGCACCGCTCAGGTTTGGTGCTCTTCCATTGATGAGAATAGTTGCCGATTCGTTTCGCATTTGAATGCCTCCGTTTTCATCGACCCAAACATTTGGCGAACGAGCTAAAACTTCCATTCCATCAAATCCTGATTTTAAAGGACTTGCTTGAATATTAAAAATTAATTTATCTTCTTTTCTTTCAATAATCTTTAGCTTTCCGACGACGACGACTTCTCCCAAAGTGTTGGCTTCTTCTTCCAAGATAATATTCTCAATATCTACAGATTTATCAACTGAGATTGTTTGTACTTTCTCAGTATAACCAACAAAGCTAATTTTCAATTCATAAACTCCTTGCTCAGGCACTTCTATTTTAAAACTACCATCTGCATTAGTGATGGATCCAAAAGGAAGACTTCCTTCTTTGGTATTTTTTAAAAGCACATTCGCAAACTCGACGGGTTCTTGCTGGGTGTTCAAAACTTCACCAGACAAAAATATTTGTTGAGCATTGGAAATTGTAAAAATTAAGAGAAGTAAAGAGGTGAGAATTAGTTTAGAATTTTTCATAGGTTTTTCGAATTAAAATTAAGTCATTACAGCAAACATATATAAATTAAAGAAAGATTTCTTTTAATTATTGCTAAATGACTTTATTTAACCTAATAGGATAAAGAATATTATTATTCAATCATCCCAAAGCAAAATGACCTTGTTATTCTCAAATGTCAGGTATTGGAATTTATCTTAGTGAATCTAAATAACTGGGGTTCACCTGATAACCTAATTGTTGTGCTTGTAATGCATCTTTTAATGCATTTGCTCTATCTCCTTTTTTATTAAAAGAAATAGAACGATTATAATAAAAAACACCATTAGAAGGATTCAAGTCTAAAGCCTTATTGAATTCAACAATAGCATTGTCATATTCTCCTAATCCATTAAAACAAATGCCAATAGTATTTAGAACATCTTCATCCATTGGCTTGATTTCCAAATATCGTTTATAATCCTGAATTGTTTTTTGATAATCTCCTTGTTGGTGAAAAACAATCCCACGGTTGGAAAGTGCTTCCAAATCATTAGGGTTAACTTCAAGCACTCTATTAAAATCTAATAAAGCTTTTCCTAAATCTTGTTTCATCCCAAAAGCAATCCCTCTATTGACCAAAGCTTTTGAAAAATCGGGGATGATTGCAAGACATTTATTAAAGTCTTGGAGTGCCAAATCAGCTTGACCTTTATCCAAATAAACACGCCCTCTATTTACGTATAGTTTATGATAGTTGGGATTGTAACTTAGCCCTTTATTGTATATCCCAAGTGCTTGATCTAATTCTCTTTTTTCAAGGTGATAATTCCCTAGATTTAAATGCCCCAATGCAGATTGAGGATCTATTTTTAAAACATGAGAAAATAAGGCTTTAGAATTTTCCCAGCTACCTACATAAAACATGGTTCCTAAAAAATAAAATCCAGCAATTCCTAAAAATACCAAGTTTCTAATCTGTTCTTTTTTTATCTTATTCAAAAATATAATGAGCACAAAAAATAATCCCAAACAAGGAATATAAGTATACCGGTCTGATAAAAAAACAGCATTTCCGATAACATCAATTACGAGTACTGGAGAAAGTGTAATTCCAAAAAATAAAAACCCACCTAATAAAAAACGGTTTTCTTTTCTAAGATTCCAGAACCAGAAAAACATACCTGCAACCAAAATCGGAAATAAGTATAAAGCTTTTCCAAAAAAATCAAAAATCTTAGCGTGGGGATATACTATGGTCAATTTTACTGGAATTATGCTATGTATAATCCATAGACAAAATCGCATAGACGCACTTAATATCCATTGTACTGCAGCAGGTAATCCAGTAAAAGCTCCAGAAGAAATAATTTGATTGGGAACCTCTACAGCATTAGAAGCAATTTCTGGTGCAGTGGCGGAAGACCAGTCTATATTTATCAATCCATAAAAATACATAAGTAGAAGCAGGCCAATCGCATAGGGAATTTTCTCGATTAATAACTTCAATTCTATTTTGCGATTAAACCAAAGATCCGTCAGAAACAAAACAACGATAAGGGTAATACCCATTGATTTTGAGAAACCAGAAAACAAGTATAGTAGACCTCCTAAAATAACGTAAGAAATTTGCTTTGTTTTAATGTATCGAATGTAGGATAGCCAACTCAATAGAAAGAAAAACGAAAACAAAACATCTTTTCGTTCTGTCGCCCAAGCTATTGATTCGACCCGCATTGGATTTATTGAAAACAAAAGTGCTAATGCAAAGGAAGATAAAATAATTAATTTATCCTTCGCATACAATTTTCGAAAAAAGGCAAGCCCAACGAAAAAGACCAAGAGTGTATTTGCGAGATGCAGCAACCAATTGAATAAGTGAAAGTGAGAAGCGCTACTGCCAAACAATTGGTACTCTAGTTTCCAGGATAGAAACACCAGCGGTTTATAGTGGACATTAAAAATAAATCTTCTAAAACATTCTGAATATGGGACTGAAGAATCTGTCACTAAAGAATTTTCGAAGATTAATTTCGGATCATCTATGTTTATGAAATCAAAGCTCGTTGTTCTTGCAAACGCAATGATTACAATGATAGAAAGCAGTAACAGATATATATTTCTATTGAGAGGTTTTGAAGTATTCTGTACTGGGGTTTTGTTTGTTTTTTTGGGTTTTCTTTGTTTTTTCACAGAAACTGGAGTTATTAATTATCGATCTATAACTTAAGTTACACAATTTCTTGATAAAATATAATTTTCGCCACCTAACACTTGCGTTCTAGCCCAAATGTATCCACCCGGATGTTTTTTATAAAAACCTGTACTTAGCTTTATACCTAATGAAAAAGTATAGCATCTTCATTTTTGGAAGCCTCTTCATCCTTCCCTTAGAAACATTTGCCCACGGTGCTCATGGAACAGGCTTCGTTGCTGGCCTGACTCACCCTATTTTTGGACTGGATCATCTGGTAGCAATTATCGGATTGAGTCTTCTCAGTTTTAAATTACTAGAAAAAAAACAATGGTTGCCATCTTTAGTTTTTATTACTACAATGGTTATCGGCGGCTTGTTGGGTGTTCGTGCAGAGGAAATAAGTATTACCGAATTTGTGATTGTCGGTTCTGTATTAGCATTTGGTCTAGTGATCGCATTTGATCTTAAATTATCTATTTTTATTGTTGCAGGAATCGCTGCGCTCTTTGGTTTTTTCCATGGTCATGCACATGGAACTGAAATGCCGGAAGCTTCGAATATTCCTTTGTATGTTTTGGGCTTTGTCCTTGGAGCTAGTTTGCTTTCTGCCATAGGATTTGGTCTTTCTAAAATATTAACCAAATCTATTCAAGCTAAACTAGTCGGAGCTTTTATTGCCGGGATGGGATTGATGATGTTCATTGATTGAAAAAATTAGGCGATGACCTTCTCCTTATCGCCTAAGTTTCAACAAAATTAAAATCTATTTTTCTTTACTTAAGCACTAAGACTTTTTCTAAATATTGATGCTCATCCCCTATCGTCAATTCTATAAAATACACCCCAGAAGAAAGTTTTTCTAAATCAAAATCGCGGATAGATTCTTTCGCTACTATTTGATTAGACAAAAGCTTTTGTCCCATTAAATTATAAACCGCCACTTCTATTTCTTTTGATTGATCAAGATTTAAAATTATATCAATTTTTCCACTCGTCGGATTCGGTAATATTTCAAACTTAAAGGTATTCTCATCTAAGTCAGTAGTAGCCGTCGTACATTGTTCTTCTGTCAATCGAGTGATCTGAATGGTGTCTGTCGTGATACATCCTTCATCCGTTTGAGCAACTAAAAAATAGGTGGTATTCATTTCTGGATCAATTACAACAGTCCCACAAGTTGCACAATCAATACCCGCTTCTGGCATCCATTGATAAGAATCAAATCCCGATATTTGAATATTTAATACTTCACCAGGACATAAGAAAGTATCAACTCCAAGGTTTATAATAGACACTGGATCAACGTCAACATTAATGGTATCACTTTGAGAGAGACCACAAACATCTGTCACTTCTAACCAATAAGTTCCTTCTGAAAAAGCAGAGAAATTAGGTAAGGTAGAATTGTCTTGCCAATGGTAAGTAGCATAGTTTGCGTTAGCAGACAATACAGTTATTCCATTTTCACAAGTCAATATATCCGACCCCAAGTCTAAGACCGGTGCTATAAAATTTTCAACGATCACTGTATCCAAATTTACATTTCCACAAATATCAGTTCGTTCGACCCAGTATACTCCTGGAGTAGAAACGATATAAACAGAATCATTCGATCCATCCTGCCATTCATAAATTGCTCCTCCTGTAGCAGTTAACACAATCGCTGATTCAAAGCAAAGAGAAGTGTCTGGTCCAAGATTTAATGTCGAAGACAAATACGGACTAACCATGGCAGAATCAATGTTATCATAGAATTCACATTCTTGAAATGAAGTCACTGGAAAATCATTATTTAGATCAAAAACAGGACTTAGAGAAGCATCGTCATTTAAAACAGCAAAGACTGTTGATGTCGCTGTCATTGGAATCTCAAAAAGTAAAGTTTGCGTTGCTCCAACTTGGATCGTCGTCCCCATTAAAGATTGGCTAATCAAAGTACTCGTTGGATCCTGAGTTGGATTTTTATCATAAAAAGCAATGGGTACATCAGCTGTGATTACATTTGTACCTTCATTAAAAATTTCTAATTCTACCTGTCTCATATTTCCACAATCAGAAACTTCCATCCTTTTAATCTCTGCATCCATTGCTCCGACATCAGGAACGGTGCAGATGAGATTTTTGGTAACATTGAGATTACTGCTGCTTACCGTTCGAGGAGAAATATTCGTAGAACTAGTCACTATTAATTCCAAATCTTCAACTATCGGATTGTCATCAAAAGCATAAAAATTCACCGTTTCATATCCACAATCTCCTAGGCTATCTGTCTCACTAACTCTTTGGATAAACCAATTCGGACTAATTATCCTTGTAGTCATATAAAAGCTACCGTCAGGCAGTGGCAATGCTGTATTAAAACCACCTTGCCCAAGTGGATATTTTCGGGTCCAGATAATATTAAAATCAGGATCTAACTTTACAACCGTTTGCAATTGTGTAAAAGTCACCAGGAAGTTTCCATCTTGAGCCTTGTTAATAGTCGTCGCAAAAGGAGCAACAAACATGAACTCTTCGTAAAGTAGTAATTTGTTTTGAACAAGATTTCCTGATGGATCAAGCTCCACAATAATCCCAACTTGTTGGAAATAATTATCATCTTGATAAGTCGTATTTCCGGTAGCAAATATATGCCCGTTTTCATCAACAAACAATCCTTGTACTGGATCCGACATTGCATTATCATCGTAGTTAAGATTCTTTGACCAAAGCAGGTTTCCATCATGATCTGTTTTGATTACCACGATTCCTCCATACGAAAATCCACTGATCACAATACCATCGGGAGTCGCTACAATATCTCTGGTTCTAATATCTTCTATTGGAGCATCCAATTTTTTCAACCACATTAAATTGCCTGTTTCAGCATCAAACTTCAACAAACAAATATCGCCACTATCTTCCGAATAAGATTTGTATTTTCCAGTAGCAACGATATCTCCATTTATATCAATATCTAAAAATCGCATTTCGAAAGTTGTATCTATTTCATACATCCACTCCATCTCTCCAACCTCATCAAGCTTTAACATAAAACCTATGTCATCATTAAAATCTTCTCCTGCTATTACAAAACCATTATCTTGGGTAACCGCAATTTCACTAAAAAAAGTAGAATTACTTGGACTATATTTTTTCGACCATATTATAGATAATTCTGAATCCAATCTAAGAACATCTCTATTACTCATCGCAACAAATCCACCATCGGATGTTGCCGCCATACTTTTTAATTGCCCACTTCCTGAGGATTCTAAATACTCAACATAGGACGGTTGATTACCTAGTGTGCAGAAAGGAAATACTCTGATATAAAGGAGAGAAGTATCCTTACAAATTCCGTTGGAAGCAACTAAAGCTATTTCAAAATTCCCCGGCTCATCAAATGGCATATCCCAAGATGCATTCGTATTTGCTAACACACCATCGATAAACCATTCTTGGCCAGTCCCCATTTCGATGGTACTAGAAAAAGATACTATATCACCAACCTCCACTTCTGTTTCACTTGCTACTGCTAGTGCAATTACCGGACAAGAAACATCAATCGTTAATTCAAAAATATCTGGATAACACAATCCATCATTCGTTCCGACCAAAGAAATAGAATAAATCCCCTGAGTATTAAAAGTATAGCTAGTATTTTCTAATGAAGAAAATAATACCCCATTAATCATCCACTCATATTCCATTGCATTCGTACTCCCATTAGAAAAAGAAACCGTTGTTCCAGCTTCAATATTTGTTTCAGAAGCGGTAAACAATGCATTGACTGGTGTTGGACATGGTTCAAAACAACTATAAGAATCTAGTAAACTATATCTAACTTCTGTAAGAAAAAACTCCATTCGAGTACTTTGACCTGCTGTTAATCCAGCAAAACAATCAGGATCTCCATAGTCCATATAATTCCAGATCATATCATTTTGATCTATTGAAAAAGGGTTATTGGAATCCGTAGGATTTACATCTGTATTGCAAGTATTTACAGCACTGCTACAAGGTACAGGAGCCGTTGATTGATCCGGAGGTGTATCGCAAACGCGGTCTCCATTAAGCAAACAATCGTCATTAAAACAAGCATCTTGAAACGTATGATATAATCCTAAATAATGTCCCAACTCATGAACAAAAACAGTACTATATGCTGGCGTACTTCCGAATAAGTCAGCTTCTCCAACTATACCATCAAGATCAGAGCCATGCATATCGGGAAAATATGCATAACCAACGACTGCAGAGCCAGCGCTAGTGCTTGCCATTTCTTTTACCAACCAAATATTTATATATCGTGTTGGATCCCATCGACTTAAATTTTTCATTTCCAATTCTTGCGTTTCAATCGTGAGATCGGTAAACGTAGATATTGTTCTGGTAACTCCATTCGTAGGATTGTTATCAGGATCACGGGCAGCCAGGCAAAGTTGAAAAGGAGTTTCATAACCAATGTCTGGATTGTAATATCCGGTATTTAAAAGCGCTTGATTTATATTCTCAATTCCTTGTTCAATCTCTGCATCTGAAATATTTTCACTACCATTATTATGAATGACATGCACCACTACAGGAAGTGTGTAATCTGGTAATAGATTATTTTCAGGATTATTTAAATGATTTTTATAAAGCTCTTCTAAATGGTTAAAATTTATTCCATTTTCTGAATTAAAATTCGGAGCACTCAAAGGAGCACAATAATGCTGCCCCGGAGTAAAAGTGGATTGACCGTTTAAAGATCCAATACTAAAGAAGAAAAATAATAGAAGTGTAGAAGTTTTCATTTAGCTTTTTTATGGAATTATACGAAAGTTAGCGAACATTATTTTTGTCCGAGAACGTTTAAATTTGAACAACTCGTCGATAAGACTGCAAATAGCAGAAAGAACGAAAATCGTTAAATATATTTTTAAATAAAAAAGGAATACAAGATTGATTTTAAATAAATCATTGTTTTAACAAAAACAAAAATCTTGTGTGCAGGAAGGTAAAATTAATCTTTTCAAAGATATCGATACTACTGATAAAAACCAAATCTAAGGTAAGTTTAAAACATCCCAACGAACATTACCGCATCTCCAAACATATGAAATTTGGAATACTTAAATGTAGGACTATCTGTCACTTGATCGATAGAAGGAAGAACTATGCCTTGTTTCCCAGATCCAAAAACTAAAGGCGAGATGTGCAATTGCAAAACATCAACAGCTTCATCTTTTAAAAAATTAGAAGTGGTCGTTGCACCACCTTCGATGTAAACACTGTGGATTCCTTTTTCGAAAAGTAAATTTAATAAGTCCTGACTATTGATCCGGCAATTATCAGAAGGTACTCGCAGATGTTCTACTTGCTTGGAAGTATAGTTTGCATCATTGCTAACAACTAAGATAGAATTTGGAGAGCAACTCATTAAGCTAGTCAAATCAACTTCGGAAGAACCAATGATAATTCGTTGTGGATGTTCGCCTTCGACTCGGCGGACGGTTAGACTTGGCTGGTCATTTCGAACCGTATTATTCCCAACTAAAATTCCATCGCATAAAGCTCGCATTCGATGAGCATGATCTAAATTTTCATCATTACCGATCCATCGAGAATCTCCACTATTTGTGGCAATTTTCCCATCGAGGGATTGAGCAAAATGAGTTACGGAGATACAACGTTTTAGCTTTTTTGAAAAGTAGGAAAGAAAACAATAAGGAAGGTATATTTTTAAAAATAGTAGATCTGAATCATTTAGCGATTGAGTATTTGATGATTCGATTTTTAAAATATTTTCTAATCGAAAAACTGGATAATTGTCGGGGAGTTTATTTTCATTATCTAACTGAACAAATAAAATTTCATCATTAAAATTCGAGGGAATTTTATTAATAAAAACTTCTTCTTTATTCAAACATACAAAAGACAGAGATCCCGAAAAACCACGAATTTCTTTTTCTAATTTCAATATTGTTTTCCAATAGAATGTTCTCAATCGTTTTGTTTTAAGTTGAGTACTACTCGCTGTCTTTCCCATTGAGCAAATGCCCCATTATTTGTTCCTTAGTTTTTAGGTAAGCTTGGTTTTCTTCTTTAGGTTGAATTACAATCGGGACTCTGCTCTCTACTTTGATACTGGAAAGCTCAATTGCTTCAATCTTCAAAGGATTATTGGTCAATAAATGTATCGATTCTATGTCCAAATCTTTCATAATTTCTACGGCGATACCATATTGTCGAGAATCAATTTCCAAACCTAAATGGACATTCGCATCAACAGTATCTAGTCCTTGATCTTGCAAATTATAGGCTTTCAATTTATTGATCAAACCAATTCCACGACCTTCTTGTCTAAGATAAAGTACGACTCCTTGCTTTTCTGATGCTATTTGTAATGCTTTATCTAGCTGTTCTCCACAATCACATCGATGAGAACCGAATAGGTCTCCTGTCAGACATTCAGAATGAATTCTCAAATAAACAGGCTTTGAAGGATCCATTTCAGGATGAACCAAAGCTAAATGTGGCATCGGCTCACTCGTTTCATCAGAGTAAGCAATCATATTAAAAAGCCCCCAATTCGTTGGAATTCCAGCTTCCACTTGTTTCTTCATAATGCAAAAATAAGAAAATTAAATTTTTAGCGTGCCCTGACTTTCTCTCATTGCACTTTTTGTCATTCAATAACTAATTTATTAGATGTCTTTTCTACAAAATAGTTACAGATTTAACACACTTAGACTCATTTAGTTTTTAGCCTGGCGTAAATATCCCCTGAAAAACTCTTCCTTTTTTTATACGATGAAATATGATCGAACAAGTTTTTTGAATCTTCCCAAACCGCTAATTCAAAACGCTGACTTTCACCGATTGACCAATTGTATTCGTAAGTTGATAATTGATCTAATTGGATTAAACAAGCCTCCGTTCTTTTTGGTGTCCAATTAAAAAATTCAAAGGAGATCACTTGAATAGGAATGGTCAAACCTTTTAAAACTTCTTCTTCGAAATCTTCAACATCTATTTTACAAAACTGAGGCAAACCATGTTCCTTGATAAGCTGATCAAGTGTAATGATATCCACCTCTATTTTTTCATTCCACTCTACTTTAAAATTGCTATGATTATTTAAGGATTTCCTCCATTCTTCATTGGCCAGCGAACTGACAGTTGGAGCATTATGGCTAATATACATCGGCAATTTTCCTGGCTCCGATCCTACTGCTTTTTCTATTAAAATAAAATGATCTTGATTCTTAAATTTATTTTTTAAAAAATCAATACACAAAGGCTGAGGTTCTAGGGCGATCACTTTTGCATTTAAACTCAACCAAGCCTGAGAACGATTGCCAAGATGTGCTCCAATATCAAAACACAGATCTCCAGCTTGAATAAATTGTCGATAAAAATTTCGTAATCGCCTTTGATTAAATGGTTTCCAATAATACATCACCTTTGAACGCCACAAGCCAATCCGCTCTTTCCAGGTCATGTTTTTTCTAATTTATTAATCGTATTTCTAACAACGAGTAAAACGACAATTGTTCCAATCAAACTAGAGATTGGATAAGCAGCAT
>CAKZTD010000300.1 GCA_937921595.1 uncultured Saprospiraceae bacterium | reverse complement strand
AGTTTTTAACTCGTCCATTTCCTGCAGGTTCGTTCCATTCCATTTCAAGAAAATTATTGGTATTTAAAAACACATCATAAGCTCTATTGAAATCAATATCAGAATTAGTTCTATATTCTATATACTGTCCATTATTGGTATCGTCAGGATCAATATTGGTATATCGAATGGTAAAATCTTCTGTTGATAAATCTTTTACATAAGCTATTCCCAAAGATGGCTCAGGATTATTTGGTTGATGATACAAAGTCCAATTGGCTTCTGAATGATCAACGGCTACTACTCCTGTGTAATAGGTTACATCTGAAAAACCTCCTACTTTAGAAATTTTCATAATCCATTCTACATCATCGCCGCTGTTAATAAACTGGCCAGACAATACAGCGTTATAAGTTCCGCCAATTAGATTATAACTATAAGACCATTCGAAAATTCCGTTTCCAACATATACTGGCGAATGATTAAATGATTCAGCAAAAGACGCTACGGGAACAGCTGTACCTAAAGTGATTACCGTATTCCAAATTAAAATATTAGTGCCTGCATAAAACCAGTTTCGATAAGTTTCTACTGTTCTGGCTCCGGCATGACCGTCAGTAAACCCGGTAGTATCTACTTCATCAAACCCTGTAAATGGCATGATAAAAGATTCTTGTGGTGGAATCTTTGGAGCAACTTCTTCATTTTGAACTTCAATTGGGTCTTTGACACAAGATTGAAACATAGTAAGTGTCAGGGTTGTGATAAGAAAGAAACATAACTTTTTCATAATTACTAATTTTTATTTTTTAAACTAAGTTTTCAGATAAAGGGGATAGCAAAGTTGCCTTCATTGGTAATACCCTGGAATTTCAGGATACCCTTAGTAGATAAATTTTTATTTTTGGATTTTTTTGAGATCTTTTTTTAGACACGGATTCTCACGGAGATTTACCGAGTATTTTTTTACTAAAAATGAAGGGTGCTGAAATTATGACTTATACGTTTTTTAGAAATTGTCGCGAACTTTCCTTGACTACTTGACCACTTGCTTACTCCGCGATCAAAGTATCTCTAAGTACTGCGCAGGTACTAAAAAAGCCGAGGCCATCATTACTGATATTGGTAGGAAGATTTGAAGAGGCGCTATAAAGAAAGCCACCTTTCCAATCGGTTTCTAAAACCAAGGATCGGAGGTATTCTGCGAAGTCATCATTTAAACCAAACTTCTTGGCGATAACAATACTCCCTGGAGGGAAAGAAACCGTTTCACTAGTTGGTCGAAGCAATTCGCTTTCATCAACGGTACTAAAAGTGTAAAAAAACATTTTTGCTTTCGTCGGCTCTTCGAGACTTAGATGTGACCAATCAATATCCATTTCATACATGGCTTGTTGATTTGGATTATAAAGTGGAGCAAATTCTCTAAAAGTCAAACTATCGGTCTGACCTACTTGTCGAAAATTAATTTCAGGAAGAGGAGCAACGCTAGACAAGTTACTGCTTGCAGTATAATTTTCTCCTTGCCAATCTACACTTAATTGATATTCCAAATTTCCAAGTACTGCAAACGGGCTTTCACTTTTATACAAACCAATTTCTATAGTATCTGCTAAAAAGGAAACGGAAACTCCATTCGCTGACACAGCTACCATTGCATCTGAAAGCTTCGGCGTTTCTCCATTCAAATCATTAAAACTTTGGCTTAATTTAATTTCTTGTGTTTGAAACTCATTCGTCAATATCGCTTCTACTACCAAACGTCCATTCGCTTCTGGATCTAAATCCCAATCTACTGTTTCTTCACAGGCCATTATTATCAAAACGAAACTAGCCATCAAAGTCCAAAGTATATTTTTTATATTCTGCATATTTTAAAGTTTGAACTTATAAGTAAGCGATGGAAAAAATCGGATCAAATCCAATTGACTTGCGACCAAAGCATCCTCCGATAAAAGATTAGCTTTCACAACAGGGCGACTCCCTGCTACTGGAATTTTATTAAAATTAACGGCAATCACATTTTTATGAGCAAAGAAATTGTAAATCGAAAAAGTCAAACTGTGTTGATATCGATTGGTTTCTTTTTTATTTAAAATAAATTTGAAGGCTAAATCAAATCGCCGATACGCTGGTAAACGAGCATTATTTTTTTTATCGTAAAGCGGAACTGTTTGATCATTAAAAGTATAAAAACCCGTTGGCGCTGAAAAGGAAGAGCCCGTATAAGCAGTATAGTATCCAGAGCAAAAAACTCGTCTTGATATTCTGTAATTCAACAAAGCCGAAAAATCATGTGGACGATCTTGAAAGGCGGGATAAGCTTCTCCGTTATTGATTCCTTCAGTTCTTCGCATCGTTCTCGAATAGGTATAACCAATCCATCCATTCAAACGGCCGAGGTCTTTTTTCAACAAAAACTCAATACCATAAGATTGCATCTTTCCGAAACGAAGTTCTCCTTCTACCAAAGGGTTTAAAAGCGTCACGGCATGATTTACATAATCGATCTGACGATTGAATTTTTTATAATAAACTGCTGTAGAAAATTCCAACTTCGGTTTTTCAAAATATTTTAAATAATTAAAAGCAACCTGGTGTGCAGCCTGTGGTTTGATATTCGGACTTGCTGGCAACCAAACTTCTAGAGAGGTAAAAGGGGATTCAGAATTTGAAATCAACTGAAGGTATTGGTGGTAAATTCCATAACTCAATTTGACCTGAGAAGTACGATCTAATTCATACTGAGCACTAATCCGAGGATCTAAATTCACATAACGATTATACACTCCTCCCTTAACATTCACCGTATCCTCAACTTCATATTGATCATCAAAATTGTAATAAGTGGTCGAACCGAAATTCCTCCAACTCAAAAACCTAAGCCCTCCTTTTATTTTTATTTTTTCAGAAAGATCATATTCTCCTTGATAATACAAAACTGTCTTTTTTGCATTATTAGAAGCAATGGTTGGAAAAACAGCAATCGTTGTATCAATAGACAGACTTCCTGGGTTTATAAAATAAGTATTAAATTCTAATCCGAATTTTGCTTTAAAAACAGGGCTGACATAATGGGTGAAATCTGTTTTAAAACTCAAAGTTCCTAAACCTGATTGCCAATAATTTGGAGCGAACAATAAACGATAAGCATAATTTCCAGTATAGATTGTCGTATTAGAAAAAAGCTTTGGACCAAAGAGATGGTTCCACCTTAAGGTTGCTGCAAAATTTATCCAACGAACACCAGAACCATTATTCCCTGGTCGATTTGTAAAATTATCTGCACTAAAAATTGTCGTAAAATAAACCCG
>CAKZTD010000299.1 GCA_937921595.1 uncultured Saprospiraceae bacterium | reverse complement strand
TCCATCATCCAACAAACCCTCCAACACTGGAAAGACCAATGGTCTCCTTCCAAAAAGATCTGGAGTGATTTTGTCAAGTTGAGAGAACCTCAATGGTGTTTGAGTTCCAAAGCCGCTGCGGAAGAAGGACTGACTGGAAGTTTTGCCATGATTCGATTGAATGATCATCGGATAGTTATTGATATTGAAAAAGTAGTAGAATATAAAATCGGACCTTATGCTTTACAAATATTAGCGCATGAAATTGGCCATCATATTTACACCCCAGCTAATCTTTATGACAATGCTATTTTACAATCCCGAATTCGTTGGGGTTTAGGAGATTTAGAAGATCGGGCACCGATGGTTGCTAATCTTTACGAAGATCTTTTGATTAATGATCGATTGCATCGTTTCCAGGATTTAGATATGGCCATCATTTTTCAAAAAATAAATATTGGAAATACCTTCTCAAAACTGTGGATGCTCTATATGCGAAGCTATGAATACCTTTGGAAATTAAAAAGAGGAACCTTAGGAACGGCTAAAAATCTTCATTCAGAAGAGATCGATGCGGATGCTTCTTTGGTGGCTTCTTTGATTCGTAGTTATTCAAAAAATTGGATAGAAGGTGGCGGTCGATTTGCGACTTTATTATATCCCTATCTGGTAGAGGAAGAAGAATATAAAAAAGGAAGAGCTTCTTTACAGCGATTGTTAGATGCTGAAGAAGCGGGACGTGGCGGTGGTGTGATTGCTGGATTGACCGTCTTGGATTTGGAGGGAAAGGCTGGAGCGGTTGATCCGAGGCATGAAGCATTGGAAGGAATGGTTGGCGATCAAAAGGATGGGAAAAGTAAAGATCAAAAATCAGGATATCATACTCCAAATTTGAAAGGTGGAACTGGACCTAAGCAACAATATATGAATCCTGGAATCTATATTGATTTGCAACGACAGCTTAATCCGGATATTGATGCGCAGCAATTGATCAATAATTATTATCGGGAAATTGCTTTGCCTCATCTCATTGATTTCCCGATGGAAGAGAAAAGCCCAATTGGTTTTACTTCATTGGAAGGAACCGAAGACTGGGATATTAGTGATCCAATGGAAGAAATTGATTGGTTAGAAACGGCTATTCATTCGCCATATATTGTACCTGGATTCAATACTCGAAAAAGAGTCTATGGAAAAGATTTTGATGGTGAATCAGAACAATCGCCACTAGATGTTTATATAGGAATTGATTGCTCGGGATCGATGACGAACCCCTCGAGGAATTTCTCCTGGCCAGTTTTAGCCGCTACGATTATTTCCTTATCGGCTCATCGAGCGGGAGCTAATGTCATGGCTTGTTTGTCTGGCGAGCCGGGAAGTTATTTGGAAACTCCAGGATTTGAAAAATCAGAGGATACCGTTTTGACGGTACTGACTTCTTATCTAGGAACAGGTTATGCCTATGGAATCAATCGTTTGAAAAAGCCGTTTGAAAATCCACTCGAAAAAAAATCGCACATTATTATTGTGACGGATGATGATATATTTTCAATGCTAGATGCGGAAAGAATGAAAGAACCAGCAGATCATTGGGGCTTGATGGAAACCGCTTTGGCCAATGCTGGAGGAGAAGGAACAATTGTGCTGCATTCTAGAAGAGAATGGAAGCAAGAAAAAGTAGCTCGTTTAAAGGAAATGGGATGGCGGATTTTTTATGTAACGAATGAGGAAGAGCTCTTGGCTTTTGCTGCAGATTTCGCACAGGAAAAGTACTGACAAACGATGAGTGAATGAGAGAATTTTTGAATGAGTGAATGGGCCTAGCTCCTGACTTCAGAATTAGAACTGGAATTTTAGCCTTGCTCAACTATTCACTCATTCCTTCATTCACTCATTTTTACAACAAACATAAGTATGAGACGATTTTATTAATTTTACAAAAAAAATAAATCAAAGAACAAAACAAAA
The DNA here is from genome assembly GCA_937921595.1 of uncultured Saprospiraceae bacterium. Taxonomy (GTDB): domain Bacteria; phylum Bacteroidota; class Bacteroidia; order Chitinophagales; family Saprospiraceae; genus JAHDHW01. The sequence continues at coordinate 27,022 of CAKZTD010000299.1, read as the reverse complement.
GTATGTCCATCTACGACCTTTTAGATCATTTAAAAAAATGTCCTATTGAGTTTCAAAAGCAAGAGGTGAGTACCCATGCTTTGGTAGGTGATGTGTATCGAAAAATAACTGGAGATTATACGTTTAAAGAATTTAATATTCCTAAAGCAATTGATTTTAAAAATTATCCGGTAGATTATAGAATTGCCATTCAGATCAGTTGTTGGTTATTGTCTTATCATAAAATTAAAGGAGATCAAAATTTTTTAAACAAGATAAATACCTTCTTATTTGATGAGCTTTCCATCCTTTTTAAATATGTAAAATCTCCAAAATGGATCGAAGATGATGATCGATCAGAAGAATTGATTCGATTGTTTTTGAATTGCTGCAATATCATTCTCGAAGGAGAAAATATGGCGGAAGCTGCCGATCGTTTTGAATCATTGAGTACGATCAAACGCTTAGGTGTTTTAGAAAAATCAAAAGCAGCTTATGACAGAATGATGGAAATTAGAAGAAAATTAGCAGCAGAAAAAGCTCGTGAAGCAGCAAATCCATATGGCCGTGAATAAAGGACCACAGATCGCATTAAATGACCAGGAACGATTTCCTTTGTTAGAGAATTTAGGTTTTCTAAAACAATTGAAACAGGATGCTCATGCGCCAAGTTATAATTTTGAAAGTGGCGATCGCTTGAATGATTCTCATTTAAACCAAGTGAATCTTTACGCACAAAAAATAAGAGAAAGAGAAAGGCATTTTTGGAATGAGAATGAAATTCCTGAATGGATAAATACTTATCTAGCTTGGTGCATTAAGACCGTTCCTTTTTATAAAAATCGAGACTTAAAATTTTTAAATCAAACTACAATTCGACGAAACGATATTCATCAGGCTCCCTGGAGTTTTGTTTCTATGGATTGCAATCTTGATGATCTTTTGGTTTATCAAACTTCAGGCACAACTGGCCCAGCGATGGATGTGATCTTTGATCCAGTTGCACAAGCCAGTTGGATTCCGCAAATGGAAAGCATCCTTGATGATTTGAATATTAAAATAAGTCGTGATTCAAATCGAGTAGCCATTGCAATGATTTGTGATCAGAAAAAAACGCTGACCTACGCTTCACTTTCTACCTATCTAGAAGGAGCTGGAGTTTTGAAATTAAACCTCCATGAAGGTGATTGGAATCAAAAGGAAGATCGAATTACTTATCTTGAAAAGTACAATCCTGAAGTATTGACTGGAGATCCATTTGCGTTTACTTCCTTATACGATTTAAAGCCAAAGATCCGCCCTAAGGTCATGATTTCCTCAGCTATGAAATTGTCAGAACAATTAAAAAAGCAACTTGAGGCTTATTTTCAATGTCCGGTAATCGATGTGTTCTCTATGACGGAATGCCGCAATATTGCCTTCGCAGAAAAGGACCGGTATAGAGCGATTCGTTCTGATTTATATTTGGAGATTTTTGATCCAAAGTCAGATCAGCTTTTGCCGGAAGGCGAAGTAGGGGAGTTGGTGATCAGTGGAGGAAACAATCCTTTTCTTCCTTTGGTTCGATATCGGACTGGAGATTTTTGTAGTTTGAAAATTGAAAATGCTATTCCATATTTATATGATTTTGAAGCGCGAGAGCCCGTTCTTTTATACGATTCAAATGGTGTTTTTTTAAATAATATAAATGTATCCAGAGCTTTTGCGAAATTCCCATTAGCTGGATTTTCACTTCATCAATCTGCGAATTATCATCTCACTGTCAAAGCTTGGTCCAATGATGCTATTCATAAAGACCTTATAAGTCAACTCCACCATTTATTCGGAGCAGATATTTCAATCGACCTCGATCTCTTACCCGTTGGAAATAATGATGGTGTAAAGCCTGTGAATTATTCTAGCGATTTTGAAAACTAGACCTAATCGTTTTTTGCCACAAAGACACAAAGAAGTTCTCTCATTGTGGTCTGATTCCACGCAATTCCGAAATTCAAACTTTAATGGAGACTTTATTTTTAAACCCAGGAGGTAGGCTGTTCAAAAGTAGGTGTTTCAGTCTTGTTTTTTGAAGCAACTTTTAAAAAAGTATTTTCTTAAATTATTTCCTGATGCAAAGGGCAAAGCTCGAATAGGCCTTTTACTTTTTAGAAAAAATCAGTTCAAAATTCGTTAAGAATTCTAAACTATTTGAGCCATCATAATACTTAAAATTATATCAGTAATTAATATAATCACATAATTTATGTGTAAAACATGAACTCATAGGCGAGTTTTTAGAATTTAGAATTTTGAACTTGTTTTTGCGTTTGAAAAAGTATACAGCCTTGATTTTTTTGGTTCTTTTTGTATCAGACAAAAAGAATCGAAGAAAAAAGTGGCTTCGGTTTAAATGCTGCTTTTGAACAGCCTACTCCGGAGGTTTTATCCAAAAAAAATCTCTCATTGATGAAAATCAATCCTTATCCTGACAAAAGTCATTTCTCATCTTTCAATCTCATCCTATATTTGTCATATAATTATTTAACAATCAAAATGTTTGAATCATGATGAATATAAAATTTTTAAGTTTAAGGTGGGAGGTAACATTGTTAAGATACTACCTTATGATGTTATTAGTAATTGTAGGAGTATTTAGTGGAATATACGCTATCGCGTTTTTAGGCTTACCAATTTTCTTAAGTGCTATTTTAGGAGTTAGTATTGGAGGAAAAGAAACCAGAAATATAGCTGCTAATACTGCAAGAATTGTGAGAATGGAAGGAGAGCAGAGACAAGAACAAAAAGTAAGTTAGGCTTTTATTTTTCCAAAACTAGTATATTCATAAACCTAAATTTTACTCACAATGAAAAATATAATTGTTCCAACCGATTTCTCAGATAATGCAAAAAATGCTTTGCGTTATGCGATCAATATTGCAAATAAATTTGGAAGCGCCATTCATCTTGTCAATGGAACGGATATGATTGCCGCGACCGGAATTTATACGGATGTCAATAATATGATTCATGAGACAGCCATGAATAAATTGAAGGAGATTGTCCAAGAGGAATCTAAATCAATAGACAGCCTTTCTATAATTGTTCCTAAGTTATTAAGAGGAGACGTAGTAGGAGCGATTTGCGATTATGCCAAAGATGTAAAGGCTGATTTAATTGTAATGGGAACTCAAGGGGCAAGTGGATTTAAAGAAGTTTTTGTTGGAACTGTTGCGCAAGGAGTCATTAACGGAAGTTCGATTCCAGTCATAGTTGTTCCTAAAGAAGCTAAGATTTTGAAACCTCAAAATGTAGCTTTGGCAATCGATAATTCAGGCGTCCATTCTAATAAAGTTTTACAACCTTTTAAAAAGTTAGTAAAAGCATTCGAATCAAAAACAGTAGTTTTTCATTTTAATCAACAATACGAATTAAGTGAAGTAGACGCTTCAACAGAAGCGTATCTGGATGGAATCGAATATTCGACTCATAATTATTATTCAGATGAGCAAAAAGTCGAGAAAGTAATTGATCAATTTGTAGAAAGTGAAGGTGTCGATTTATTGACAATGATCAGAAGAAAAAGAAGTTTTATAGATCGTATTTTTCATAAAAGTGTTACTGCCAAAGAAGTATTTCATAGTAAAGTTCCACTATTGATTTTATACGATAAAGCATAAGTAATTCCCTTCCTCTTTTTTATAGTAATAGAATAATTGTTTAAGATGGTAATAGGAGCTCTCCTTTTACCATCTTTTTTGTATTCTAAATTAGGAGTTTTAGAAACTAAATCAACTAATATTTCTTGATGAAATTTAACTCAACTAATCGAGGAAAGAATATTCTTTTCAAATTCTAAAATGTAAATATCTTAAATAAAAAATAGCTTGTGATTTTTAATATTTTTCCTCACTCCTAATACAAAGGCAGTCTCCGTTTCCGTTCTCCGGTCAAATCAAAAATTGCATTTACAATCGCTGGAGCAACCGGGCCAATCGGTGGTTCTCCAACACCATAAGGCTTTTCAGAACCTTCCGTAAAAATGACCTCAATCTCTGGAGAATCACTCAACATCGCCATTGGATACTGGTGATAATTGGTCGCTGTAAACTGACTGTCTTTTACATAAGTCGCCTCATACAGACAAGCACTGATTCCCATCATTGTTGCTCCTTCGACTTGCATGCGCACACCATCTGGATTAATTATCTTTCCAGGATCAACAACTTGGACGACTCGGGTAACTTTGATTTTTCCATCTACCTTTTTGACTTCAATCATTGCTGCCGCAAAAGATTTTCGATCTTCACAAAGGGCGACACCTCGTCCAATATCTTCCCTTTTAGGACTTTTCCATCCGCTTTTTTCGGCCAAAGTTTCCAATACTTTTTTAGCCCTTACAATCAGAGGATCTCCAGTATCTGTCAAATGATCAATCCTGAATTGTATCGGGTCTTTTCCAGCTTTGATGGCCAATTCATCTATAAAACTTTCAATCGCAAAAGTATTCGGAAATTGTCCAACGCCACGCCAGATTCCAGTAGGGAAGGGGAGCTTGCAATTGACAATCTTAGAGTGCCTATTTTTAATATTATATAAAACTCGGGTACCATGTCCACCTGCTGCAAAATCAGCTCCCAACATTTTTAAAACCAAATCACCAGCATTGGCTTTGATCGCCATGTCAGCTGATCCATAGACATGATCAATCGTTTCGATCATTCCGTCTTCGCTAAGTTTTGCTCTCAATTTATGATGCGAAGGTGGTCGGTAATATCGATTTTGAAATTCCTCTTCTCTAGTTCTCAAAAGATGAACCGGCTTTCCAACTAATTGAGAAAGTTTGGCTGCAGCAGGAGCTGTACTTTGGAAATATCTTCCTCCAAATCCACCTCCCAGAAATGTGGTTTTTATTTCTACATTCTTCTTTTTGATACCAATTGCTTTGGCAATTTTTCCTTGGACATTATCCGCCCATTGGGTTCCAGTTATGATTAAAGCTTTATCTCCTTGAACATGAGCAATGGTTCCATTAGGCTCCATTTGGGCATGCACACCAATCGGTGTATTGTAAGTTTGTGCAAAGGTGTTTTCTTTATCAAGATCATCAATACTTCCGTCTTTTTGAAGTTTTATAAAAGAGACACCATTCTCTGGTTTAATCATTTCATCGATGTCTGATTGTTGCCACATTTTTGGAACATCCCATTCTGCTTTTAATTTTCTGCAAGCCATTACAGAGGCAAAACGATTCTCCGCAATCACGCCGATCCAGTCATCTGAACGCTCTACTTTTACAACACCCGGATGTTTTATGGCATCATCGCTATTCACACTTTTTAAAGTGCCACCGATATATGGACAATATAAAATAGTAGCGTATAACATATCTGGAAGCTCCATATCTATACTGAAAATACTTTCGCCCATGACCTTAGGTTTAAGGTCCACTCTTTTGTATTCTTTACCGATGTATTGGAATTCTGATTCTGGTTTTAATGCTGGTGTTTTTGGAACTACCCATTCTGTTGTTTGTTGCGTGACCTCTGCATAGGATAGTTGTTGTAGCCCGGATTGTAATATTCCACTTCCAACTGAGATTGTACTTGCGTCAACATTCCAAATTTTTGCAGCAGCAGATATTAGCATTTCCCGCATCGTCGCAGCGACTTCTCGTAGAGGCGTATACATACCTGAAGTCGAAGAACTACCTCCAGTACCTAACATATCGGTAGGTCCATTTTTGGTCGTTGCAGGTTGTACATTAATTTGCTCAACAGTAACACCTAGTTCTTCTGCTGCAATCATGGCTGCACCTGTAAAAATTCCTTGCCCCATCTCCATTTTCGCTAGCTTGAGTAAGACCGTATTATCCTCCATAATCTCAAACCAGAAATCTGGTTCCATGTTCATGATCCCAAGGGGGAGATCCATGTCACCAGCGATTTGAGCGACTTTTCTACGGATGATATTTCTCCCAAAATAAACACCGATGAGAGTAGTGCCCAGAATAATTCCTCCCCGTTTAAAAAACTTACGGCGAGAAAATTTTCTTTTCTTTTTAGGTGTTGGATTATTATTTTCTGTACTCATTTTACGAGTTTTATATTTTAAAAATTACTCACTCTTCACTCTTCATTTTTCAGTAAACTCAGAATGACAAGTTCTTCACTCTGAGAGAATCTAGCTTTCTGCAATCAGAGCTTTGTTCAATTCAGCTGCTTTTAAAATCGCTTTTATAATTCTTGGATGTGTTCCACATCGACAAATATTACTAATGTTTTTTCGAATATCTTCTTCCGTTGGATTTGGAATTTCCTGGATTAATTTGGCTGCAGCCATCATAAAGCCTGGTTGACAATAACCACATTGCGGGACATTAATTTCCATCCATGCTTCTTGAACTGGATGCAATTTCTTTTCACTTTCAGATAATCCTTCTAAGGTTGTAACCTGTTTTCCTTCCGCATATTTTACCGGATAGGAACAAGAGCGAACCAAGTCGCCATTGATGTGCAAACTACAAGAACCACAGACCGCTTTTCCACAGCCAAATTTGGTAGCCTTGAGTTTCAATTCATCACGGACAACCCAAAGCAAAGGTGTTTCTGGATCTACATCAACATTCACCGGATTGCCATTAACACTAAATGATATTTTCATAATCCTAAATTTTAATTAATAAGTTTTCACTCCTCACTCAACCGGCGTTCCAGCCGTCAACCATTCCTCCAAAGCCTTCTTAAATTCATCAAGCGGAACAGGAGGTGTCGTACGACCTTCTCCAGGATTCCAAGCCCAAAGCACCAAAGCGTCATGTCCCATATGATGAACAATTTCTTCTGGTGTTCGATTTCCATTTTTGCTTTTATCTAAAATAGCCTGCCCTAATTCTGTATCCGTAAGCCCTTGCCAGCCCATACTCTTAGGAGCCAATCCCCAATGAGGAGCACCGGGAACATTGGTATAAATATTATTTGAATCCTGATGACAAGTATTGCAAGTCTGTACTGGACCAGCATGATTATCGATACCTCTCGTCACTCCTAATTTGTGAAGATGACCATCATCACCTTGTCTAGGGAAGTCATCACTTGGATGGCAATTCATGCATCTTGGACTTTTCAATACTTTAATGATCGTTTGAAAAGGACTGGGCTCAGAACTATTATGAGCTATTTTTTCTGGAACTGGTTTGACTTCGTTTTGAGCAATGTAAGTATTGCTTTCAAAAATGACGAAGGCGATTAGCGTCAGAAAAAGGAGATAGGGTTTTAGTGATTGGATGCTCATACGTATGCTAAATTTAATGACTTTAGATCGTGCTTGTTTTTAAAGGTAGTAAAAAAGGATCAATTGTTATTTAGATTTTACAATCCCTTCATCAATCATTTGTTGGAAAAAATCAGTAACTGATTCGTTGACTGGACGATATTGCATCTTGAGTTCGCGTACAGACTTTGAATGATCAACCTTCCAAGGATAGCCAATGTTTTTAGAAACAAATTCTCGTTTTACGCCTTGCATCGGTCCAACCAACCAGACCAACCATTTTGGTAAAGTCTTTTTTGGAAAAGGAAAAGTATCACCAAAATTTTGTCTAAGCATTTGACCTAATTCAAGGAAACTTAGATTTTCTGATGAGATGATATTACGGCCATTTGCTTCGGGTGTAAAGCCAGCCTTGTAATGAGCCGCTGCTAAATCTCTTACATCAACACAACCCATATTCATATCAAAAGTACCTGCTTTCATCTGACCATCACCCAGCGCTTTTACATAATTAAAACTTTCTGAAGTTCCATTCGGATTGATTCCTGGACCTAATACAAAAGAAGGATTGACGACAACTAAATCCCATTGATTTTGATTTTTATTGATGTCCCAAGCTGCTTTTTCAGCCATTACTTTAGAATAACCATAGGTGTTGTGCTGAAGGGTAGAAGTAGTATTCCAATTTTTCTCTGTTGCAGTATTATTCGGGTATGCCAAAGTGTCTTTTGAATCTCCAATAATTGAGACACAGCTACTTGTTAAAACAACACGTTTTACACTTGAGGTTTTATTTACAGAATTGAGTATATTTTTAGTTCCATTGACCGCTGGATCTACTAAATCTCTTTGCGGATTTTTTACATTTGCAATAAATGGAGATGCGGTATGAATGACCAATTCGCAACCTTTCATCGCTTCTTGATAAGAGCCATCTTGTAACAAATCCGCTTTGAAATATTTTATATTTCCTTTGCTTTTTGCGGCAAGTTGATCTAGGTATTTTGTTTTTTCTTTATTCTCTGGAGAACGGATTGGGGCATGTACAGTATGACCTTCATCTAATAATTTTTTTACGATCCAACCTGCTACATAACCTGTAGCACCGGTAATCATAACTGGAGTAGATTGATTGATGTTTTTCATGATTTTTATTTAATATGTAAGTACTCACTTACTTTACAGTTAAATTTTTTTAAAGCTGATATTTATCCAAAAGAAAATTAGTCATTTTAATATCGTCGATAGGCGAGCCTCTTAAAATAGCTCCTACTAATCCATCGAGAAAATGCTTGATGTATTCTGCTTCCATTTCTGGATTTTTATATTTTAATTTTTTGAAAGCATTGGTCATAGCGACTTGTAAAGGCTCCCAACTAGCTTCATTATATTTATTCAACTCCCATTTTAATTTAAATTGTAATCGCCAGAAATCATGATCTTCCTTGGCAACATTAAAAGGAAGTTGTATCGCTTTTCGAATCAATTCTTTTGGATCTGTTTCGAAAATGACATTGGAATAAACCAATTTAGCTTTTTCTTGTCCTAAGTCTAAAAGCGCATTTAGTAAGCCTTCTTTATTTCCAAAATGACGAAAAATTAAACCTTCAGATACACTTGCAGCTTTGGCCACTTTACTTGTAGAAGTAGCGGAAAAACCTTCTTCGGCAAAAAGCTTTAAAGCGGCGGATAATATGTTTTCTTGTTTTTCTGTCATTATAATAGTGAGTGATCACTTACAAATGTAATAATATAACAGGTAATTACAAATTTTGTTTTTAAAAATAAATTTAAACGAATTCATCTAATGCTCTTTTAAAAATCAAGATGACTTCTTTTTTTCCATTATTATCGAGGTCAGTGGCAAAACTAGAAACCAAGTCCCAGCCTTCTTTTCCATTTTTTTCTAGTTCCTCATTTAATGAATCCATATTAAATTTTGTTACGAAAACACCTTTTTCTTTTAGAACTACCGTTTTGTATTCGAATTGCATGCTTGGTTTTTTATGGTTTGTTGATTTGATTCAAAACTTCACCAATCACTTCCTAGGGATCGTCAAAATCTCTTCCATCCTTCCATCCAAAAACAAAAAGCGATCACCTAAATAAACACCATCTTCTTCCAGCATAATCCGAACAATTTTCCCCCATTCTTTAACTTCACTTGCCGCAAATAATTCTATCGAATAGCAAGTATTTGGAAATAAAGGATAATCACCTTTTCCTTTTACACCTTGTTGTTGATCCCACATACCAATTGTCGGTCCGGCAGCATGACCATGCGATCCAATTGGGTGGGTGTAAATAGATGCTTGGATACCTTCTTTTGCAGCCTGAGCCAAAGCACCAGATAAAATTTCATTCCCTGATTTTCCAGCTTTAAATTGACTGGTTAAAATATCTTGCAAACGATTCCCATTTTCAAAAGCATCTTTCAAACCTCGGGGCACCTCTTTCTCTCCTGGTTTTAAAACATAAAAATGTTGTTGCTGATCAGTATTCAATCGGAGGTAAGTAATTCCAAAATCTACGTGTAATAAATCTCCTGGAAGAATCACATCTTTCTCCGGTCGTTTTGAAAAAGATCTAAGAAATTCATTATTTCCCATGTCGGCTCTTTGGATCGAAACACTCGGATGAAACCAAGTACTTAAACCTAAGTCTGTTACTCTTTGTCGCAAAGCCCAAACCACATCATCGGTAGTTGTAATTCCCGGATGGATCACTTTTTCTGAAAGACCATCTTGTAAAATCATATGGCCCATTTTGCAAATCATTGGATAGATTTCCAGTTCTTTTTGTGATCGTGTTTCTAACCAGGCAATGGCTAGTCGTTCTGCAGAAGTTACCCGATTGTGATATTCTTTAGGAAGTTTTTCCATAAAAGTATCATACTCCGTATGCACCAATCCATCAGCAAGACCAAAGTCATCAGAATAATTTAAAGCAATTTTATTTGGATTTTTTTCTTTGATAATATTGACCAAAGCTTCCCATTGATCAGGATAAACATCGATGTTCCATTCTCCTTTGAGTAGCTTTCCGACACTATATCTAGCGATAGCGACTTTTACAATTTCACCTTCTTTGGGTTGATGAAAAACCATAATGGTTCTACGTCTTGCGGATAGCCAGGTACTTGGTAAGATGGTTTTCATTACAGGATCTTCATTGTACTCTCTGGAAATTAGAATCCACATGTCAATGCCTTCGCGTTTCATGAGTTGAGGCAATAAATTATCTAGACGATCTTCTAATATCTGATCAACAACTTTTGCTCTGTCTCTTTCTGAAAGTAGATTTGGGAAATCACTTTGAGAAAATCCTTGCATAGAAATTAGAATAGCAAAAAGTAAGAATAGGTTTTTCATTCTCTTAATTTAGTGAGTTTATTATTTTGACAACTTTGACAAGTTACAAATTGTAATTTATATTTTTTTACTTTTTATAAAGAACTACTCTTGAATAGTATTACATTAGAATTCTAAAAAAATAACTATGCTAATTCTCTTGTTAATTTTGGCTATTGTATTAATTGTATTTAGTACAACTAAGCTAAAAATACATCCCTTTTTGTCTTTGCTATTAACGGCAATCATTTTTGGAATACTATCAGGAATGCCATTGTCTTTAGTTGTGGAATCAATCAATGAAGGATTTGGTGGAACCTTAGGAAAGATCGGATTGGTGATCATCATTGGAGTTATAATTGGTGCTTTTTTAGAGCACTCAGGAGGAGCCTACAAACTTGCCGAAACCATTTTAAAAGTGATTGGTGAAAAACGTGTACCAGTCGCAATGGCCATCATTGGTTATATCGTTTCGATTCCGGTATTTGCGGATAGTGGATTTATTATACTTTCTCCTTTGAATAAAGCATTGACAAAAAAAGTGAAAAAATCTCTAGCCTGTACTGGCATTGCTTTGGGTTTGGGCTTGTTAATTAGTCATGCACTTGTTCCGCCAACACCTGGGCCGATCGCAGCGGCAGGACTACTCAAAGCCGATTTAGGCTTGGTGATATTCTGGGGAATCATTGTCAGTATTCTTGGATTGATTCCAGGAATTATCTTTGCTACAAAAGTGGCCTCCAAAACTTATATCGACCCTAATCCAGAAATATCCGAAATTGATTTAAAACTTAGAAGTCAAAATGCACCAAAAGCGATAACCTCTTTCTTGCCTATTTTTGTTCCTATACTTTTGATTGTTTTAGCATCTTTTAATAACTATGGAAAATACCTAACGGAAGGTCTAATTTTTGACGTGATCACTTTTCTAGGAAACCCTGTGATCGCATTATTGATCGGATTGGGTTTTGCACTATTACTACCCAAGGAATTAGAAAGAAAAATGCTTTCAACGGAAGGTTGGGTTGGAAAGGCATTAAAAGATGCGGCTGTGATTATTATGATAACAGGTGCAGGAGGGGTATTTGGAAAAGTTTTACAAAATTCAGGAATTGCAGATGTAATTGGCTCAGGGCTGGAAGGAATGTCTTTAGGGATTTGGGTTCCTTTTATTATTTCTGCAGCGATAAAAACCGCTCAAGGTTCTTCAACAGTAGCCATGATTACGACGGCATCTATTATTGCTCCTTTATTAGCTAGTCTGGGCTTTGAATCGGATGCATCTATTGCTTTTTGTGTATTGGCTATTGGTGCTGGATCGATGGTGGTTTCTCATGCAAATGATAGCTTCTTTTGGGTGGTAACTCAGATGACTGGGATGAGTGTTTCGCAAGGATATCGGTTGCATAGTGTAGGGACTGGGATCATTGGAATTTCTTCGATTATTGTGATTTATATTTTGTCTTTGGTTGTTAGTTGAAATATTTGAAAATGGAGTTTTTGAATGCCAAAAAAATAAGAAGGCACAAAGCAGCATACCGCTTTGTGCCTTCTTATCTTCTTAAGACAAACACCTACTTTATAAGGTGAATTTAGAATCAACTAAATGAATACATCACCCAAGCAATGACACCAAGGATTGCTACAGTAGCAACAATATCTCCGATTCCATAACTCGATCGATTTTCTGCTTTTTGTTGATCGGTGACCGTTGCGAAAGTTAAGCCTTCTAATTGTTGTTCGTTAGGAGCAGGAGATAAAAAGCTCACTACTATTGCAATGACAACGCAACTAAGGAAATAATAAGCACCAAAAATCAACCAATTGAAATCTGCAAAATTATAAAGAAGTGATCCTTCCGTAAAAGAAGTTTTAAAAGTTTCCATCAATAATTTAGACATTCCAATGACGAGCCCTACACTGAGCGTGACTATTGCACCTAATGAATTAATCCTTTTCCAAAATATACCCAATAAGAATACTGCTGCAATTGGCGGCGCCAAATAGGCTTGCACTTTTTGCAAATATTCATATAAACCATCGGAAAGCAATGAAATCACTGGAATCCAGATAATTCCCAAAATCACTATAATTACGGTTGCTATTTTACCGATGTTGACCAGTTCAATTTCCGGTTTATTCGGGTACAATTTTTTATAAATATCTAAAGTAAATAGGGTAGAGCAAGAGTTGAAAACAGAAGCTAATGAACTCATCAATGCTGCTAATAATCCTGCCGCAACTAAGCCTCTCAAACCAGATGGCAATAAATTACTCATCAAAACTGGGAATGCTTGATCAGGAGAGTCATAATCGAGTTCCCCTTTCATTTTTAAAGCTAGAGCGATTATTCCGGGAACTAGAAATAGAAAAACAGGAGTGATTTTCATTGCTGCGCCAAAGATGGTTCCACGCCGTGCTTCTTTGATATTCTTTGCTGTTAACACTCTTTGTACAATCACTTGATCTGTACACCAATACCAGATACCGACAATGGTACTTGTGATCAAAAGTGGAAGCCAAGGATAATCAGGATCTGAATTAGGACGCCACATATCCAGATATTCTGGTGTGACCGTTGTTTTTAATTCTTCCCATCCACCTACTTCTTGAAGTCCTATAAAAGTCAAAGTTGCTGCTCCGATCAATAATATAACAGCTTGAATAGCTTCGGTATAGACTACCGCTTTCATACCTCCTAAGATGGTATAAATCCCAGTAAGAATTACTACTGAAATTGCTCCAATCCAAAATGGAATATTTAGTAAAGTCGAAACTACGATACCACCAGCAAATATGGTAACGGAAACTTTTGTCAAAACATAAGCAATAATAGAAACGATAGACAATACCCATCGTGATCTGGAATCAAAACGTTTTTCCAAAAATTCAGGCATTGTGAAAACCTTGCTCCTTGCATAAAAGGGGAGAAAAACCCAACCTAGCATCAAAACAATCCAGGAGTGAAGCTCGTAAATAAGTAATGGCATTTTGTCCGATGCTCCATTTCCTGCTAAGCCAACCACATGTTCTGAACCGATGTTAGAAGCAAAAATCGATGCACCTACTACAAACCAACCAATGTCTTTTCCAGCTAAAAAATAATCTTCTGTATTTTCATTTTTTTGTTTGATTACCCACCATGCAACGCTAAATAATAAGATGAAATATCCAGCAATTACAATCCAATCATAGAGGTCTAAACTTTTCATTTTCGTTTGTTTTGTTTTCTCTTTTTAAAAAAATATTAAAACACCCTAGGGATGAATTGGAGCTAAAAAGATTAATTGGTAGATATGGTTTGAATGGAAGTTAGTTAAAATTGATGAATTGAAAAATTTTGCTTGAAGTTTTTTAGAACCTGTTTAAAATTAGTTTACTTGATTCATGAAGAACCAAGTTTAATCAATTCTGCTTCTATTTTATAAAAATTAAAAGCGGGTGACATGCCATCGATAATATTGAAAAGGAGGTTGGTCGCTTTGGTACCTACTTCATGCCCTGAGTGTTGGAGGTGGGTGATTTTTGGATAGAGATAATTTGGAGCAGTGCCATCACTAATGGCAACCAATGAAATTTGATCAGGAATTGAAAAGCCTAATTGATTGATGACATGATAAGTATTCACCAGAATTACATCTGACATCGTAAAAATCGCAGTTGCACCTGAATTTTTTTTTATAAACTCCATGATATACTGATCAATAATTTTTTCATCAGGAACCATAAGGATTTGTTCTTCCTTTAGTTCTTTACGATAATGGGAATGAGCAAGTCGAAAACCTTCTGCTCTTTGTTGGGACATCTTTAATCGTTTATCACCAAAGATTCCAAGGATATTGGTATGGCCAAGCTCGATCAAGTATTCTGCGGCTCGAAAGGAAGTCTCTCGATCATCAATCGTTATACTTGGAAAGTCCTCGTTTTTGATTACTCGATCAATGAGAATAGTCGGGATTCCAGCTTCTTTTAGTTTTTGGAGATGATTGAGATGATCGCTTTCTACGGAAAGGGAAATGAGGACGCCTTCTGCAAAAATAGTTAAACAAAATTCCACCAATTCCTTTTCTCGTTCAAATTTATTATTGGATTGTAAAAAGATAAGCGAGTGCCCTCGACCCTCGACAATTTCGCTGATGCCTTTCAATAATTTTGGAAAAAAGAAGTCAGTAAGCTCCGGTAGGATGACCGCAATAATTTTTGAAGATTGCGTTCGAAGAGAGCGAGCATTCAGATTAGGAGTGTATTTCAAAGCCAGAGCAACTTCTTTTACTTTTTCCTTGGTTTTTGTCCCAATATCGGGATGATCTTTCAATGCTCTTGAAACAGCAGAGATGGATAATCCAGTCAATTTTGCGATATCTTTTAATGTAGCTCTCTTCATTTTGCTCCAATTTGAGGTAATTTTTTCATTTTCAGGCCTTTTTTAGGCCTCAAATGCAATTACTTTACAAAGTTACTAACATCAAACGTTTGTGCAAACGTTTGATGAAAAATTTGATTTTTTAAAGAAAGAATTGAAGATTACATTTGAATTATAGTTTTAATATTTTAAAACTTTTTTCAGGAAAACTGGGATTTATTTTTCAGTTTTTGTTAGGTAAATTTCAGATTGGTAGTATTTGTGAAAAGTTCAAACAGAGAAGAATCTTCGACTTTGTTTGGACTTTTTTTATTTTGAAAAGACTTTCAAGCAGTATTTTACAATATGTGATCTTATGTGATTCGTAAAATGCGATTGTATTACCACATCAGTCATATAGTTTTCTCCTCTAATGAATAGTGAAATATTTATTTCAATATTTGATGATCAGTTAAAAATATTCTCTCCTCATTTTTATAGAACCCAATTCCTTTTGTCTATCTTTCCTCTGAATCCTGTAAACCTTTTTTATCATCTGAAACAAAACATTCTTGGAAAAACTAACTACCTGGATCAATACCTTTCTTGCTGACTTTGCCAGTTTTGTTTGGGGGCTACCATTACTTATACTTTTAGTAGGAGGAGGTTTTTATTTTTTAATCCTCTCCAGATTTTTACCATTTCGATATTTGGGACATGCGATCCAAGTACTTCGAGGGAAATACGATGATCCCAATGATCCGGGAGAAATCAGCCACTTCCAAGCATTGACGACTGCATTGTCTTCTACGATTGGAATGGGGAATATTGCGGGAGTTGCAGTTGCGATTACGATAGGAGGACCTGGAGCGATTTTTTGGCTTTGGGTCAGCGGAATTATAGGAATGGCTACTAAGTTTTTTACCTCAACATTAGCGATAATGTATAGAGGAAAAGAACCGACTGGATTTAGAAATAGAAATGTGGATGATGAGAAATCCTTAGATATTCTAGATGCAATTGAAGATGATTCGGAAAAGAATTTGCAAGGTGGCCCAATGTATTTTATTGTTGAAGGTCTCGGTAAAAAATGGAAACCATTAGCAGTGTTTTTCAGTGTGGCAGGATTGATCGGCGCACTTCCTGTTTTCAATGTCAATCAACTCACTCAGGCAATTAACGATATCCTTTTAATTCCAAATGGAATAACCGGCCCAATGCCAAATGTCTATATCGGAATTGGCTTAGCGGTGATTACTTCAATTGTAATTTTTGGTGGTTTAAATCGAATCAGCAAAACTGCAGCGACAATGGTGCCGACGATGGTTTTGTTGTATATGATTTCGGTCATCATTATTTTATTTATTCATATCGAAGAGCTGCCAAAATATTTTGTGCTTATTTTTACCGATGCATTTGCTGCAGAAAACTATACCGGAGATCCTTTACTTGGAGGTATGCTTGGCGGCTTGATATTGCTAGGTATTCGTCGTGGAGCTTTTTCCAATGAAGCAGGAATAGGGACAGCGCCAATGGCTCACGGAGCGGCAAAAACTTCCGAACCAGTGAGAGAAGGATTAGTCGCGATGTTAGGGCCAGCGATAGATACATTGATCGTTTGTACGCTTACTGCATTAACTATTTTAGTAACGGGTGTCTGGGAAACTACAAGTGATAATGGAGTATCTTTGACTGCTTCTGCTTTTGGGGATTCTATTCCTTATGTTGGAAAATATTTGCTATTAATTTGTGTAGCGGTGTTTAGTATTTCATCCTTGTTTTCTTATTCTTATTACGGTACAAAATGTATGGCCTTTTTGATCGGCTCCAAAAATAAAGGCATTTATAATTATTTTTATATCGCAAGTATCATCATGGGGGCAGTACTTCCTTTGAGTGCAATGATAAATTTGATTGATGGATTTTTTGCTTTAATGGCTATCCCGACAATGACCGCTACATTGATTATGGCACCGCGAGTGATGAAAGAAGCTAGGAAGTATTTTGAGAAAATAAAAGCAGATTAATAGGAATATTTTTATTCTTCAACTATAGCCAAGATGATGATCTTTTTGTTTTCTGTTTCAAAAATAAAATTAATCATAAAAGGAAATTTACTAACCGAAGCTTGGCGGATATTTTTAAAGACTCTTGGGAAAAGTTTAGGATTGTTTGATAAATACTCAATGCTTTCAATTAGTTGAATCCAAAACTCTTGAGCCTTTGCAGGATCATCATTGGAAAAAGAATCCATTGTTTTTTGAATGTCTTTTTCTGCTTCAGGTAGTAGTTTTATAATTAGCTTCATTGGGGGAAGGAGGATTAAAAATCGAAAGCTTAATTTTGTTGTTGTTTAAAATCCTTCCAATCGATCAATTCTTTCGAATGTGCTGATAAGTCTTCTAGTCTTTTTAAAAGCAACTCCTTTTCTTTTTCTTTTAAAACGACTTCCTCCGATTCTTCTACTTTTTCAATATCGACAAAGTCAAGGTTTTTTAAAAGTTCAATGAAGAAAGCTACTTTATTGTCTTTTACTTTTATGTTGAATTTCATATTCTTATTTATTGAAATAATCATTTTTTTACCACGAAGACACTAAAATGCAAAGAAGTTTTATTTGTTTTTAAATGTTTATTTTATAAGGAGTCAAGCTGGTCGAAATTTAGATCTAATGAAATATTACATGCAATAAAACTAAGGATAAAAGTAGACCTATTCCAAACTGCAAGGTTCCTTTCGAATCGTATTGTATTAACTCTTTTAATGAACGCCATCGTTTGTTTTGACTCAACAAATTTATAAATAAAAATGCAGTCAACATCACCCATCCCGCTCTTACAAAGTAATTCATGTTTTCAAAAGAATAAATAAATATCAAATGCAATGGAATACAAGCTAGAAATCCAGCTAAAACTATTCTTTTATTTGGAGCTACCAAAAAGATTGCAGAACAGATAATTACGACAAATCCAGAATTAAAATAGTTTCGAATCTCGTTCAAGGTATGTGTAAAAGCATCTTGTGGATTATCCAATTTTAAAATAACAAATAACCATCCGACGACGACTCCAGTGAAAAGGGCAACTAGGATCGTTTTTCTACCCGTATTGACTACTTGTTTATCTGTTGCATTTTTGTTGATATAACTTTTATAAATGTCGATAGAAAACAAAGTTGCCAAGGAATTAAAAGTAGAGTCAATCGTACTCATCAAGGATGCGAACAGTGCACAAAGAATGATTCCTTTTAAGCCGGGTTGTAAAAAAGTAGAAACAATATGCGGAAAAGCTCCATCAGGATCTGGAAGTTTTCCTTCTTCTCCAAGTACCCCGGCTAGTGCAATACCAGGAATGACAATCACTGCGGCCATTACATATTTCATGACTCCACCAAAGAGCAGACCCTTTTGGGCTTCCCTCAAACTCTTAGCAGCTAAGGATCGCTGAACCACGGTTTGATTGGTACACCAGTAATTGATGTTCAATAAAAACAAACCAAAAATATGCGGCCAAGGGAGTTTTTCATGCGATCTCGGTAAATGTAAATGCATCATCTCCGGAGTCTTGATATAAAGCTGAGACCAACCGCCAAGCTCACTGACAATTACAAACATGATGATCAAACCACCTGTCAATAAGATTAAAAATTGTATGATGTCCGTTTTTACAACAGCAGCTAATCCGCCAAGGTAAGTGTAGGTAGCAGAAAATATTCCTAGACCCAAAATCAAGATCGACATTCGAATGGCTTGGTTTTCATGGATGAAATTAAGCTGTTCTTCGAATACCCAATCTGCTGCAAAAGCTCCCCAAAATAAAGCAGCGCCAAGCGTTACGGTAGAAAACAAAAGAATATTGGCGCAAGTATAAAACAGCGCTAATCGCTCACCCAAGCGAATTTTTATAAACTGGGTAATCGTAATGACTTTATGTTTTAAGTATAAGGGTACAAAAACAAAAGCTGCTAGAAAAATACCTTGAATAGCATTGATTTCTAAACTTGCTTGTGCCAATCCAAAAGCATAGGCCGATCCCATCATTCCTAAAAATTGATAGCCATGAATATTGGTTGCGATAGTTGATAGCGCTACAGAATACCATTTTAGATTTCTATTGCTTAAGAAATATTCATCGATCGTCACTTCCTTTTTTGCTCTGCCTGAGAGCGCAGCGATAAAGATGACAACAAAGTAGACGAGGACGATGGAAAGGTCTAGCATATTTTAATGATGAATGAATAGAAGTTAAAAGAATATCCAGTTTTCATTCTTTGGCAAACTCAGAATGACAAGTTTAAAAATCAAAATCAAAATCAAAATCAAAATCAAAATTCCTCATCTTCTCAAGCCATTTCCCAAAGGAGTATCTGGTGTGATCAAAGGAATCCGATTCTGAACAACAGGCATGGAGATGGTTTTTATTTTTGGTAATACATACTTTGCAAAAAGATTGCATTCATCAAGATGCGGATAACCAGAAAAAATAAAAGCTCTGATTCCCAACTCCATATATCGTTTGATTTTATTTAAAACTTGATCAGGATTGCCAACAATTGCTGCTCCACAACCTGACCTTGCTCGACCAATCCCTGTCCAAAGATGCGGCTCAACATAACCTTCGTTATCTGATTGATTGCGCATATCAGCTTGACGTGCTACGCCATAAGATTTTGCATCCAAAGCTCGCTCTCGAATTTCTTTTCCATGTTCTGCATCTAATTTTGACATCAAGTGATCAGCATATGCCCTTGCTTCAGATTCTGTTTCTCGAACGATAACATGTACCCGCAAACCAAAGTCTACGGTTCGACCATAGGTCGCAGCTTTTGCACTCATATTATTCATCAAGCCTTGAATCTTATCTTCAGTCTCCGGCCACATCAGGTAAACGTCGCAATGTCTTGCGCACAAATCAACACCTGGAGGAGAATAGCCACCAAAATAGAGTAGGGGCCCACCGTTTTGCTGATAAGGTTTGACCGGATCAGTGGTGTCCAATTTTAGATTATAAAACTGTCCTTTAAAATCAATATGATCTTGAGTCCAACCTTGTTTTAATATTTCAATGACCTCTTGAGATCGCAAGTATCGATCTGCAGAACTCAAATCCGTTCCAGGAAGATTTGATGAAATGATATTGATCGTTAATCGACCTTTTAAAATATGATCCAAAGTAGCGATCGCTCTGCCTAACATCGGTGGATGAACTTCGCCACAACGGATTGCTGCCAAAAGATTTATTTGTTTCGTCAATGGAGCAACAGCAGAAGCAAAGGTCATGGTGTCTTGACCTACTTGATAACTAGAAGGGCATAAGATATTTCGATAGCCAAGTTTATCTGCGGTCAATAAAATGTTCGATGCATTTTCCCAATTGCTTTTATGTTGCATACTTCGATGCCCCATGAAATCATCATCGCCATTACAAATCGGAGCAAACCAAGAAACCTCTGCTCCATCAATATCTTTTGATCTAATATTCATTTTTTTTTATCAAAATTTTTAAAACTAATGACACTCCTCACTATCGACGTAGTCGATCTATCAAGGCACCCGAACTCCCGTAGAAGCTTCCAATAATTCATACCATTCTTGATGCGTCAATTCAATCTTTGTTGCTTCCAAAGCTTTTTCAATTCGTGAGAATTTTGAAGTACCAAGAACAGGAACAATACCCGATGGATGTTTTAAAATCCAAGCTAAAAGAATTTGGTCAATTTGAGCATTATATTTTTCAGCAAGAATACCTGCTGCTTTTCGAATTCGTAATACCCGTTCATCATCAGTATCTTGAAAAATAGCTCCACCACCAAATGGAGACCAGACTGTAGGTATGATTTTATGTTTTAAACATTGATCTAAAGTTCCATCTGAAAAAGCTCCTAGTTCTAAAATAGAAACCTCTACTTGATTGGTGACTAAAGGAACAGGACTGTAAGTTTGCAAAAGATCAAATTGAGACGTAGAATAGTTAGAAACTCCAAAGTGTTTTACCTTTCCTGAAGATTTTAAAACATCAAATGCTTCTGCTACTTCATGTGGATTCATTAAATAATCTGGTCGATGGATTAAGAACAAATCAACGTAATCTGTCGACAATTCTTTTAGCGATCGATCAAGAGAAGTGAGGATATGTGACTTCGAAGAATCATAATAATTGATACGATGTTCTGGTCGGCGGTCGCTGACCAGTCGAACAGTAGCTTTAGAAGTTATCTTTATTTTTGAACGAAGATCAGGCCTCTTTTTGAGCAATTGACCAAAATCTGTTTCAGTAGAATAGCTACCATAGATATCAGCATGATCAAAATCAATAAGTCCAAGTTCTAGACATTGTTCAACGAAAGTTTCCAGCTCCGAGGTATTCATTTTTACACCCCATTCGCCTAGTCGCATCATACCGACAATCAAAGGGGAAAGTTCAAAAGATGGGTTTGTATTGCTCATATTTTTATTGATGTTTTAAAAAACATAAATATAGGAAATTACAATAGAGCAATGACATTTGGGATAAGCAAAATTTAGGAAGAGAGGAGGGACTTGAAAAAGAATATATAAAACTATTTAATTCAGTTGATTTGGGTTGTTTATTTAAAAGTAGTTTAGGGAAGGACAAAAAAAGAAAAGCCCCTAAAAGGAGCTTTTCATTATTCTATACAAGATTAACTTGTCTGTATCTTAGTAACGGTTTCCACCACCGTATCCACCGCCGCCGCCGCCACGGTTGTATCCACCGCCGCCACCGCCACGGTTGAATCCACCACCACCGCCACCTCGACGGTCTCTGCTACCTCTATCTTCTGCTTCTTTAACTACAATGTTTCTGCCATCTAATTCGGCATCGTTTAAATCATTAATAGCGTTTCTTGCTTCATCATCATTTGACATTTCAACGAAACCGAATCCTTTAGAACGGCCTGTGAATTTGTCCATAATAATTTTAGCAGAATCAACTTGACCAAAAGCTTCGAAAGCTGATCTTAGGTCATCTTCTTGAGTATCAAAACTCAATTTTGCAACAAAAATATTCATTATAAAAATTTAAAAGTCTTACTTTAAAATAAAGTAAGGAGTAAAAAAAATTGAGAGAATTAATGATAAATAGGGTAATCTTGAAATAAGACTTGAACTAAATAACTAAAAATAAACTCATTAAATCCTTACAAATATACATTAAATATTTAATAAATGCCATAGCTAGAAATTATTGAGAAAAAATTAACTAATTGTATAAAAAACACTAATAGGAGGTCTTAAACGCCGTATTATGGTGTTTGTTGAATAAGCCAATCATTGAAATAGTTAAGCGTTTATTCCCATTTTAGGCAAATATTTAGGTCTACATCATGCTCTGGAATTCCTTAAACCAACGGGCTAAACTTTCATGATAATGGTGCTCTGCGTATTTTGGGCCATTGTAATAACGACCAATCGTACGGAAATCAGCATCGCCTGGACGTTTTTTTACGACTACACTTTTAGTCTTTTGACTTCTCTTAATTAAAAATCTCCCAATCTGAATGAGTTGTTCCTCTGGACTACTAAAATACATGTCTTTTGCAGAACTTAGACCTACCATTTTATAGTTGACACCTAAGATTTGACCTAAGCCAAAACTAGTCGCTTGAAAACGTATCTCAGAAAGATCCAAAGTGGGCCATTTTTTATTATAACTGGTCATAAGATGTTGCTCGAAACGAGGGCGAATCACTCCGCCTGTTTCTTGTCGAACTATAGAAAGTAACCACTCGACTGGAATATCAACACCACGTTCAGCTTTGATTTGATTGACTGCATTCTGAGCCAATTGACCGTAAGCTTCCAGAATTTTTCTACAAGTCAACAAACTCCTTCGATGTGTATTATTTAAATGAAAAATCGCATCCTTAAAACTACCACACATTACTTCACCATTATTTATCGCAAGTTCTGCAACTTCTATCAGTTTTTTCAAAGTTGGCACCGTCAGTTTTACATCAGGAATAGCTGTAATTAATCGATGGGCATTACTGGCCTTACATGGATAAGCCAAAGTTGATCGATCGTAATTAATCCGCAAGCCATGATCATATTTAAATTGAGCTAAGCCACGATTTGTTCCTCGTCCAAAATCTCCATCAATACTAAAGGCACCTCTGAAAGAAGTGGAGTAGCCTAAAAAAATTAATAATCGTTGTAATGCTTTTATGGAATTTTCTCCGACAGTTTTTCGATCTAGCGTAATATCGCCATTGATCAGTTTTTGGACATCAGTTTTCCAGCTAAGGTCATTGTCTTCAGGAAGGGTAATGATCTTTTTAATTTTTGGACTTTCAAATTTTTCAATCATGCTTGTTACATTTTGGTTTTTTAAAGGGCTTACAATTTTGAAAAGATATAAAGAAAGATCCTATTTGCTGTATACTTTTCGGGTTAAGTTTTGATTTCTGGTGTTTTACTCAAAATTCTCTCATTTTTAGTTTTAGGATTTCAAGCCTAATAGGCAACCTTTTACTTGTTTTTGGCATATTTGTATTGGGTGGCATTTTGTTAGCAGCGAAAATATCAATGGTTGTTCGTAACTTGTGTTAAATAAAATGGGCCAGTATTTTTCTTCCTAAAGCTATTTAAAGTTTTTCCTTATGACACTAAAATATTTACTTCCAATTTTACTTTGTCTTTCGATAAATTTATCTGCACAGCCAGATCGTGTTTTTGGAATAAATTGGGATATAGGCGAAGTGCGTTTTACTTCTGTCAATATTAATACGGGTAGCGTTGATATACTTTCTGATCCTATAAATGCGGATTACATCTGGCCCGGTGTTTCTGATTTTGATCCTATAGAGAAAAGATATTTTTATCTTAAAAGAGAAGGCGATGAAGAAATGGGAGTCATAAGTCTGGATGCTTCGAATGGAGAATTGATCAGCGATGTTCAACTCGATTTGCCAGAAACAACTGGAGCCAATCCGTTTGTATTTATTTCACATCTTGGATACAATTGGATGGATGAAAAACTTTATGGTATTTTACTGCAACGCGAAGAAGTAGGAGAGGGCTTGATTTATTTGGTTACAATTGATGAAAATACTGGAGCAGTTGATTTTATTTCAAATGAACCAATAGACGAAATTCCGGTAATTGCATCAGGTAACTCCGATATTGATCCAGTCAATCGACGATTTATTTATGTGACTGAGGATCGTATTTATACTATAGATTTGGATACAGGTGAAGCGATTCATAGTCCAATGATTAATTATCCTCCTGCTACGGAATTGCAATATGCAGCCAACACGACTTATGATTATCAAAATGATATCATCTATTGTCTTCATTATTTGAATGTTGTTGATGCTAATGGAGTTGGTCAATTTGGAGACTTACGATTGGCAAGTATAGATCCGGTAAATGGAGATCTAACAATAATTTCTACCGAAAGAATTAGTAAGGATGGTTTTACCAGCGGAGACTGCGATATAGACCCGGCGCTCAATCGATTTTTATACATTCGTCAGGATACTTTACATGTAGTTCGCCTTAGTGATGGGATTGAATTGAGTAAGGTTAGTATTCAAAATATTGATGATACTTTTACCCCTTTGGTGAACATGGCTTATGATGACTTATCAGTAATTGATCCAGCTATAATTCCGATGGATATGGGAAATAATATATTTTTAAATACAGGAGAATCTTTAGAATTGAATGTTTGGCTGGGCGATGATGTATTTTATCTTTGGAACGATGGAAGTACCGATGCAATTCGTAATGTATCCACACCAGGGATTTACACAGTGACGATTACCAGAGGTGGTTTTACGATCGAAGGATCGATCACTATTGAAGTTGGAACAACTTCTAATGAAAATTTAGCAGGTGATATTATTTTTGAAATAAACCCAAATCCTGCTTCAGAATTTTTACAATATAAAATTGAAAACATAGAACTAGTAGATGGCGTTTTGTCAATCCTAGATATTGAAAATAAAAACCTTTGGTCAAAATCAATCCAAAATAATATTGGTCGGATCAATCTCAATTCTTTTGCTAATGGTACCTATTTTTTAAAATATGAAACAGCAGCAGGATTAAGAATCATAAAGAAAATTGTCATTCAAAAATAAATTATCTAGTTTGATTTTTGATATCAAAGATCGGATAATTTTGACACAGATAAATAAGTAAATAAGTTAGAAAAGGATGAAATTTTGCTAACTTATTAACTTGTTTATTTAAATTTTTGCTCACTTAGTACTTTTCTGGTCGATACGATACATTACAAGTTGCGCATACCAATTCCGGTTGAGACGTACGTAATTTTAAACCTTCAAAGTATCTGATGAAATAAGCATCCACCCAACCTTTCTTTTGATCAATATTGTTGAGGTCAATCTTCTCATTTCTTACCACCTTTAAAACTCGTCCGTTATACTCTTGTCTTCCCCAACAATTTGGGCAATGAGATTCTTGACTAGTAGGGGAGCTTGTTGCTGGAAACAAAAACTGTTTAATTTATTGGATGATAGTCATAACATTTGATTTTAATGGTTTGATAATCTTACTTCATTAATATAATGTAAAGATGCATCAAAAGGGAGGGTAGTTGTTATGCGGGACTTCCCAGATAGTTGGCAATTTTACCTTTTAGTAGAACTTGATAAAAAAGATGGGTTTGCTAGGTGTTTTCCCGTTTACCCCTTCTCCCTCTTATTCAAATACAAGACATAACTCAAAATAAAAAGCAAAACAAAATATATTATAGCCAGCCAATAATGATAAGGTTCTATAACTAGATCAAAATAATTTAAGACAAAACTATATGGACTAAGATTACCGATGATTCCCAATTTTATACCTGGCATAGAACCAACATAAACCGTCAAACCAACTCCAAATGCAACCATGAAATTTTTATAATGCAGACTCAATAAATATTGAAATCCAATAATAGGCAAAGTTAAAATAAAGCATTTCACTGTTTCAAGGAATAAATAACCATACGGAATTGGATGCTTGGGGAAGCTTCCGTCTAAAACTAAACAAGGTATAATTCCATGGAGAAGTATTCCAATATATAATAACAGAAAAACCAAGATCGCTAATAGAAAAAGTATGGTAAATTTCGACAGAAAGATCGTCGAGTATTTTTGAGGAGTGGTATGAACCTGTTTCCAATTATTGTTTTTGTATTCAATCTGAGTAATCAATAGACAGATTAAAATGACACCAATCGGAATAAGGAAGCCAACAAAAGGTCTAGCATTTTGATCTAGAATTCTATCCCATGCACCTGCTTCTGTCCATCGATTCATATGATTTCCAATAAAAAGAAATCGTAAAGTCCAAAACATTGAAAAGAATAAACCTCCAAAAACACTTACCCAAATAATATAGCTTCCCTTAATTTTTAAAAACTCACATTCCAAACTACGTACAAATTCCATCTTTTTAGTTTTTTGTCAGATTAATAAAAGTCGATTCTAAATCCATAGTTTCTTTGATTACCTGGAATATTCTCACATCATTGCTGACAAGCAATTTGACGATTTCTGAAAGCTCAATAGGATCGATTTGAGGGATGCAAGCCATATTGTCTTTGACGACTGGCTTGATGTTTTTAGTCGTGATTAATTCGCAAGTCTTTGCAAGATTATCGGTTTCTATTTTGATGGTTCCAAATTCTTTTTGCTTAGATTTCAGAGATTCAAAAGTACCTTGAAACAATAACTGCCCTTCGTTGATGATGGCAAGGTGACTAACTAGTTTTTCAATCTCCGTAAGTAGATGGCTAGATATGATTATGGTGGTCCCAAGTTCGGCATTGATGTTTTTTAGTAGATTTCTAATCTCAATAATCCCATTCGGATCAAGACCATTTGTCGGTTCATCAAGGATCAATAATTTGGGTTCATGCAATAAAGCGATGCCAATGCTCAGGCGTTGTTTCATGCCCAAAGAGAATTGATTGACTTTCTTTTTTCCTGCTTCAAGCAAACCAACCGTTTTTAAAACCTCGTCAATTCTTTCTTCCGGACACTGGAAGGCTTTTTGGAGGATTTTTAAATTATCTCTTGCATTTAAATGTGCATAGAAAGAAGGGGACTCAATCAAAGAACCGAT
>CAKZTD010000298.1 GCA_937921595.1 uncultured Saprospiraceae bacterium | reverse complement strand
CGCATCGTGAAAGACAATGAATCAACATTTTTTAAGACGATCCTACGAACATAAACATTTTTCAAATCCGGTTCTTCTCCTACCATTTTACTCAAAGTCAGTTTCACAAAAGTATCGGATTCAATACTTTTTCGCATTTTTTCAAGGAAGGAAGCTATTTCTGGTGTTAAAGTCATTGGTTAAATACTGATTGAAGAATAATTTTTCGATTTTCAGCCTAAATTAATCAAACTCACTAATTTTAATTATGAACAAAACTAATCAACAATTCACTGTTCTGATTCTTTTCTGTTTCTTTTTTTCATTATCACTTACCGCTCAGGTCACCTTTCCTCAAAATGGGGTCTATGATGAGCGAGATGGATTATACGCATTTACCAATGCAACCATCTACAAAACCTATAATGAAAAAATTGAAAACGCTACCCTTGTCATCAAAGATGGAAAGGTGCATTCAGTAGGAACCAGTATTTCTATTCCTGAGGGAGCAATAATTATTGATCTTAAAAACGAAAAAACCATTTACCCTGGTTTTATAGACATGTACTCTGCTTATGGAGTTCCTGAAGCAGAAAAAGGGGAACGCGCTGCTGGATTTTTCAGTCGTGGCCAACAAAAACTTTCTAAAAAGGAAGGAGCCTACTCTTGGAACCAAGCATTAAAACCAGAATTCCGAGCGCATGAACATTTCACCGTCGATGACAAAGCAGCCAAAGATTATCGAGATAATGGATTCAGTGCTGTCATGACTCATCAAGAAGATGGATTGAGTCGAGGAACGTCAACGATGGTTACCCTTGGAGATGATCGTGAACATACGATATTGATCAAAGAAGAAGTCGCACACATGCTTTCTTTTAAAAAAGGAACATCTCCTCAAAGTTACCCAGGTTCTCTAATGGGCGGTATCTCTTTGTTTAAACAAACTTACATGGATGCCAAATGGTATAAAGACCATGGCCATAAAAATGAAAAAAATATTTCTCTTGCTGCCTGGAATGAAGTTTCAAGCTTACCTCAAATTTTCGATGTCCGAGATAGATTAGAAATTCTTCGAGCTGCAAAAATGGGAAAAGAATTCGGTGTTCAATATATTTTCAAAGGCACTGGCGATGAATATAAAAGGATAAACGAAATCAAAGCAACTGGATCTAAATTTATTCTACCACTCAAATTTCCGGATGCTATGGATGTAGAAGATCCTTATGATGCAATGGCGGTATCCCTCGCAGATATGAAACACTGGGAATTGGCACCTTCAAATCCTTCTCATCTTGCCAAAGCAGGAATTTCTTTTGCATTGACTACCCATGGTTTAAAGAAAAAATCTGACTTTTGGAAAAACATTAAGAAAGCTATTAAGCATGGCCTTTCTGAAGAAGCTGCCTTAAAAGCAATCACTCATACGCCAGCAAAAATGACTGGCACCTATGACATGATTGGTAGCCTTGACGCTGGAAAGCTTGCCAATTTTGTGATTACTTCTGAAAATATTTTCAGTGAGAAAGCAAAGATTCATCAAAACTGGGTCAACGGAAAAATCCATGATTTAAAACCTCTAGAAGAACCAAATCTAGATGGTAATTATGATTTAAAAGTTGGTAGTCAAACTTTCAAATTAATCGTCGAAGATAAAATGAAAATCGAGATCAATGACTCTACCAAACTCGATGTAAAACACAATTACTCTAAAGGTTTAATCACGCTTTCTTTTTCTCCAAGCAAAGAGGAAACTAAAATTCTAAGACTTTCTGGAACGGTCAACAATGACAAACAAAAATGGTCTGGAAAAGGAACTCAGCTAGATGGTTCCTGGACTTCCTGGACGGTAACTCGAAAAGGCGATGTCGAAAAAGACGATAAAGACGAAGACGACAAGAAAAATAAAAAAGGCAAGAAAGGCAAAGAAGATAAAATGGCTTCCGATGAAAAAGTCGGAGAAGTCCTTTATCCTTTTATGGCACATGGCTGGTCAGAACGTCCAAGTCAAAATACTTACCTCATTAGAAATGCGACCGTATGGACCAATGAAAAAGATGGCATTTTAAAAAATGCAGACGTCCTTATTGTCGATGGAAAAATTTCCGCTGTTGGAAATAACCTAAAAGCAAAAGGCGGGAAAACGATTGACGGTACTGGAATGCATTTGACACCAGGTATCATCGACGAGCATTCTCACATTGCAATCAGTCGAGGTGTGAACGAATGTACGCAGGAAAGTACTGCCGAAGTTTCCATCAGTGATGTTGTCGATTCAGAAGATATTAATATCTATCGCCAATTAGCTGGAGGTGTAACTACTGCTCACCTACTACATGGCTCTTGTAATCCAATCGGAGGTCAATCAGCAATCATCAAATTACGTTGGGGATTTGCTCCTGAAGAAATGAAATTCCAAGCTGCTCCAGGTTTCATAAAATTCGCTTTAGGTGAAAATGTAAAACGTTCTAGCTGGGATGGCAATGATCGTTTTCCAACGACTCGTATGGGTGTCGAACAAGTTTATCGAGATTACTTTACCCGAGCAAAAGAATACAAAGCCAACAAAGGTAAAACAGGCCATCGGATAGATCTAGATATGGAAACCATTAATGAAATTTTAGATAATAAACGCCATATCTCTTGTCACTCTTACGTACAATCAGAGATCAATATGCTGATGAAAGTTGCTGACGAGTTAGGCTTCAAAGTAAATACTTTTACACATATTCTTGAAGGCTATAAAGTAGCTGATAAAATGGCGGAACACGGAGCTGCTGGTTCTTCTTTCGCAGATTGGTGGGCTTACAAATATGAGGTGATTCATGCCATCCCTTATAACGGAGCAATCATGCATAGAGCAGGCGTTTTAACTGGTTTCAATTCTGATGATGCAGAGATGGCTAGACGTTTAAATCAAGAAGCTGCCAAAGCAGTGAAATACGGTAACCTTTCCGAAGAGGAAGCATTTAAATTTGTAACGCTTAATCCTGCGAAGATGCTTCACATCGATGACAAAGTAGGAAGCATCAAAATTGGAAAAGATGGAGACGTTGTCCTTTGGTCAGACAACCCACTTTCTGTTTATGCAAAAGCAGAAATGACTTTCATTGATGGTATTAAGTTTTTCGATAGAAAAGAAGATTTGAATATTAGAAAAGATATCCAAGATGAAAGATCAAGGCTCATCCAAAAAATGATCGCTCACAAAAAGGGCGGTGGAAAAACGGGTCCTGCTAAAGGACGTATGAAACACCACTACCACTGTGATGACATGGAAGATGAAATGCATTAACTGATTCTCTTTCAAACTTGAATACTCTCCTAGGTTTAATTACGTTTCATCAGATTAACTTAGGAGAATAAATAACGGCAAGTTTTAAACTTGCCTTCCTATAAAAATAAAAACAACATTCATGAAATCAATTATAAAAACGTTCCTTTTCCTACTCCTTGCAACACTGAGTTTCGCACAAGAAACACCAGCACCACCGCAAAGCAAAGCGATAGCCATCATGGGGGCCACGGCCCATATCGGAAACGGCAAAGTGATTAGCAATAGCATCATCACTTTCGATAATGGAAAAATCACCAATGTCGGAGATGCAAGTACGGTACGTATCGACCAAAGTCAATTTGGAAAAATCATAGACGCTAGTGGCAAACATGTTTACCCAGGCTTCATCGCTCCTAACTCACAAATGGGCTTAGTAGAAATCGGAGCAGTCAGTGCAACTAGAGACGCTAGAGAATTGGGAAGTGTAAATCCAAACATCCGAGCGATCGTCGCTTACAATACCGACTCTCAAGTAATGCCGGTTAACCGATCTAATGGATTGCTCCTTGCTCAGATTGTTCCTCAAGGTGGACGAATTTCTGGTCAAAGCACAATCGTCGAACTCGATGCTTGGAACTGGGAAGATGCGGCTTACAAATTAGATGAAGGCATTCATCTTCGTTGGCCGTCAATTATGCGATGGAGTTGGCAAACTCGTTCTGTTTCAAAGAACAAAAACTACGACAAGCAAATTAAAGAGATTGAAGATTATATGGCAGAAGCGAAAGCCTATGTTGACAACAAAAGTCATTCTAGTAAAAATCTGAAATTTGAAGCGATGAAGGGTTTGTTTAATGGTTCGAAAAAATTGTATATCCATACAGATAACATCAAGACCATTACTCAATCGGTTCTCTTCGTTAAAAAATTCGGAATAAAACCAGTCATTATCGGAGGAAGAGATTCGTGGATGGTTGCTGATTTTTTAAAAGAAAACAATGTCCCTATTTTATTGAGCAAAGCTCACGATATGCCTCCAACACAAGACTCAGATATTGACCAACCTTTTAAGACTGCTGCTATGCTTCAGAAAGCTGGCGTATTATTTGGTTTTCAAATGGATGATGCACCGATGCAAGAACGAAATCTTCCTTTTCAGGCTGGACATTCAGTAGGTTTTGGATTAGATAAAGAAGCTGCGGTAAGTGCCCTGACGTTAAATACTGCGAAAATTTTAGGGATTGACAAAACACTCGGTTCTCTTGAAAAAGGCAAAGATGCTACACTTTTTATCAGTACTGGTGATGCCCTTGATTATCGGACCAATAAGCTAGAAGTAGCTTTTATTCGAGGAAAGGAAATTAGCTTAGACAACAAACAAAAAGGGCTTTATAGAAAGTATTCTAAAAAGTATGGCCACGAGATTCAGGAGTAAGAGATCAGAAGCGAGAGGTGAATTGATGAAAGGTGAGGCGCAAAGTATTATTTGCTCCTCACCTTTCATCTTTTAATCCCTTACTTTTGGTTTTAGAAATCTGATTTTTAACAAATAATTAGTAGCATTTCATCGTTTTTAAGAATAAATTAGGAATAGGATTTCAAACCATTTAGGAAAATGGGAGTCTAAATAGTAAACGATAGATCATGAGAGGACAATTCATTTTATTTTTCTTGTTAACAATAAGCTTATCTAGCTTCGCACAAACCTCTGCAAAAGAGCGTATTGCACGGATTGTTATTGATGGCGAGGTGGTTTCTGCATTGATTACAGAGCAAGACACCATCCTAGTAGCGGACCTGGAAGAGGTTTCTGTTTCATCTCCTAGACAATTTAAAAACAACGCTGAACGAAAAAAATATAGAAAATATAGGTATTACGCCAATAAGGTATATCCTTATGCTACAGAAGCGATTAAGATTTTCAGAGAGGTAGATTATGTTACCAAAACGATGAATAGTCGAAAGCGTAAAAAACATATCAAACGACTGAATAAGCAACTCAAAAAAGAATTCAAAGGTCAATTGAAAAATCTTACCAAAACACAAGGAAAGATTTTGATAAAAATGATCGAGAAAGAATTAGATACCCCTTTTTATACTTTAGTAAGAAGTCTTCGAGGAGGTTTTACTGCCAGCTATTGGAATCAATTAGGAAAAATAAATGGCTACAAACTCAAAGAAGGTTATATCGTAGGGCAAGATCCACTAATGGATATGGTACTTCATGATTTCAATGTATCTCACGATTATGATCGTAATTAAATTAATAAGTCATTAAGTTAGCAACTTAACAATGGGTTTCACTTTTACTAGCTTGCTAACTTAATGACCTGCTAACTTATCCTTCCCCCCTTCTTGAAGTTTAAATAATTTTCCTAAATTTAATTTAATTTTAAAACTTCAAAACGCTACTGACTTTGGACTACAATCTTCTCATCAACACCCTAAACTCAAACAAGAATATTTTTCAAAGTCTTTTAGTCAATCAAAATCAGGAAGCTTTTCTCTGGCGGCCTTATCCAGAACATTGGTGTCTACTCGAAATCGCTTGTCATCTTTATGATGAAGAGCGAGAAGATTTTAGAACTCGAGTAAAAACGACTTTAGAAAACCCAGGGACTCTCCCCCCTTCCATCTTTCCTGCTGACTGGATTAAAGATCGAAAATATATCGATCGAAATTATGATATCATCGTCCATAAATTTCTAACGGAGCGTGAACAATCCATCGAATGGTTACGTTCTCTTTCCAATCCACAATGGGAAAATTTTTACACACATCCTGAATTTGGCAAAGTGACTGCCCACCATTTTATTTCCAATTGGTTGGCGCATGATTATTTACACATTCGACAGATTACTCGTTTGAAATATAATTATTTAAAAACCTTGACCGGAGAAGATTTGAAGTATGCTGGGAATTGGTAATTTTAAATTTTAAATTCACAATCTCCTTTTTACCTTTGAGGCAAAATCATCTACATGCTAGACTACGTCAATCCAAAATTAATCTTAGATACTTCTGAACTGGAACCAGGAAAAATTACCTGGCGAAGTCCATCCAACTTAGCTATTGTAAAATATTGGGGGAAATACGGTCGTCAACAACCCAAGAATCCTTCGATCAGTATCACCCTTGATGCTGCTTTTACAGAAACAAGTTTGGAATACGGTCCTAAAGAAAGAATTAACGAAGGGATATCTTTGGATTTCTTTTTTGAAAACAAACCGAATGAAGCGTTTAAAAATAAACTGGTAAAATTCTTAGATAACATTACGGATATTTTCCCTTTTTTAAAACAACTACATTTCACCATTCGATCTTATAATTCCTTTCCGCATTCTGCTGGAATCGCCTCTTCGGCTTCAAGCATGAGTGCCCTAGCCTTATGCCTTTGTTCTCTAGAGCATCGCCTTTTTGGAACACTCGGAGCAGATGCGGAGTATCGTCAAAAAGCATCGTTTGTATCTCGACTAGGTTCGGGTTCAGCTTGTCGATCGATTTATCCAAAGATGGCTTCTTGGGGAGAGACCGGAGTGATTGAAGGTGCTTCAAATCTTTATGCTACTCCTTTTGCAGAGGAGACTCATGAGATTTTTAAAACTTGTCATGATGACATTTTGATTGCTAGTCGTGGAGAAAAAAGTGTATCGAGTACTGCCGGTCATGGCTTAATGGAAGGAAATATTTATGCTGAGAACAGATATGCTCAAGCTCGCCAGCGTTTAATCAATTTGATTGATATTATAAAAGCTGGAGACTTTGATGCTTTTGGAAGAATCTCTGAAAATGAAGCACTGACTTTACATGCTTTGATGATGACTTCTAATCCATCTTATATTTTGATGCGTCCGAATTCCTTGGCGATGATCGAAAAGGTTAGACAATTTCGAGCCGATACTAAAACTCCTCTGTATTTTAGTTTGGATGCGGGACCGAATTTACACCTGCTTTATCCTGACGAAGTGAAACAGGCTGCGAAGGCTTTTATAAATAGTGAATTGGTGCCGCTTTGTGAAAACGGGGAAGTGATTGAAGATATGGCCGGTGATGGTCCGCTAGAAGTCTAAGAAGATTTATTAACGAAGTTTTAAGAGATTCTGGTTAGAGAGTGATGTATCTTTGTAAAGGGTATTTAAAACACTAGATCTGGAAGCACACAATAATTTATACTTATGAAAATATTTAAAGTTTTATTTCTCTTCATTTTTATCAGTTCGATTGGCTGTGCACAGGTACCGCAAGATCGTCCGCATTTGGAGAATGAGAAATTTGACACACGAGTAACGGAGTTGTTGAGTTTTTCAGTACCGGTGATAAGTGTGCAGGATTTAAAGAAAAATCAATCCGATTATATTGTCTTGGATGCTAGAGAAAAAGAAGAATTTGATATCAGCCATATTCAAGGAGCAAAATATATTGGCTATAAAAAGTTTAATAAAAAGATGATGACTGACATCCCTAAGGATTCGAAAATCGTCTTGTATTGTTCGGTTGGATATCGCAGTGAGAAGATTGGAAAAAAGCTTCAAAAAATGGGATATACCAATGTGCAAAATCTTTTTGGTAGTATTTTCGAATGGGTCAATCAAGGATATACTGTTGTTGATAATTTAAACCATCCGGTTTTCAAAGTGCATACTTATAATAAAAAATGGAGCCAGTGGGTAGATGAGAATAAGGCGATTAAAATTTATTGAACATCTGTTTATATAAAATTAAAAGAGCTTAAGAAATATAATTCTTAAGCTCTTTTAATTTTTAAAATCCTTTTTTAAAACCCTAGAAAGACCCTCGCAAAGAGATACTAAAATTTCTTCCTGGAGCGCTAATACCCGATGCAAAATTCCGATACTGAATATCTGTAATATTTTCTAAGCCTAGATTGATACTAAATCCTTTACTGAATTTATAACTCGCATAAACGTTGTAAGTAATCCAAGAAGGCAAACCTTCGTAAATGGATTCACAAGGTCCAGCGTTCTGATTAATTAATCCATATTCAACATTATCTGCCAAACCTTCAGGGTCATACATAAAGCACCTGTGTTCTTCGTCATAAGTAACCTGATCCACTGCATAATCTTCAATAGATTTTGCACCATTAAATTGGATCAACCCTTCCAATCTCAATTTTTCTGTTTGAAAAATCAAGCTCGTTCTTCCATACAAAGGTGGAATGTGATCTAAAGGCAACAAGGTATCCATCATCACAGGTGGTGGTGCCCCTGGCCCTTCTCCTCTTTCAACAAGTTCATTAAACACTCTTCTTCCTTTGGTATAATTAATTCCTGATCGAAAAAGGATTCTATCATTCCAATTGAATTCAAGATTTCCAGATCCACCTTGTACAAAAGCTTCTCCTACATTGAAATTTTGTTGAACTTCATATTCATCGTCTTCAAAAATAATGGTTCCGCTACCATCAGGAAGTTCACCTTTTTGGCGAACAATTGCATCTGTCAATTCCGTATAAAACCCAGTAGCACTCAACAGCAAGGAAGTCCCTTTTCTTTCTTTATTTAATTGACCGATTTGTTTAGCAAGTGTAACTTCATAATTCAAAGAATACTCTGGTTTCAATTCTGGATTCGGAACTGTAGCCTTACCATTTTTAGGTCGAACCTTTGCAAGGTCATCTAGATTTGGTGCTCTGAATGCCGTTGAAGTAACTGCCTTAAACTGCCAATTATCTTTAGACAAATAAGTCAAACCAACACCCCAATTCACTGCACTATTAGGAATAGAAATACCATCATAGTATTCTTCTGGCCAGTCAATAATCTCCGCATCAGCTTCATTGTATCCAAAAGAAACTTCATTACGGGTAAAGCGACCTCCAGCATTAATATTCAAGGCTTTATTTCTACTCTTCCAATTATAGGTAGCATATCCAGCGTAAGTTTTCATATCACTCCCTCCACTCGGATACCTCGACAATTCATCATAAATCACATCACCAGTTTTTGCATTCATCCTTCCGGCTTGTGAAAATATTTTATTATAAGATCCTTCAAATCCATAGGAAAAAGTATTGCGTCTATCTTTGTCCAGATATTTATTAAAATCTCCAGTCAAAGCATAAACGTATACATCTTCTAGATTGAAAGTTCGGTGTGTTTTACTGAATTTCCTTTTCAATCGATCTTCATCAAGTCTTTGAAAAGAACCAATGATAATCGCTTTATCAAAAATACCAGATGGTTTCTCGATCTTTGTTTTCAATGACGCTAACATTCTTTGTTGCGGACCATAATACCACTCTGCCCATTTTAATTTATCTGCAGAACCCAAAGTATCTAAGAGTGCATCATATCTCGGTACATCACTTGACGTTGAATATTGAAGATTTAAAACAAAACTGGTATGGTCATTAGGTTGAAATTTTATTTTTTGTAAAGCATCAATCTGACTATAAGCGGTTCCTCTTTGCAAATCAGGATCTCCTTGAAAAATTTGATCAATCCCTTCTGTACTTAATACAAAAAATTCTTTTTTGCCATAATCATCATAACCTTCCGGCCGCTTAGACCCTGATCTCAAATCTCCGTAATCCGAATAAGTTACACTTGTCAATGATCCCCAACGGTCCGTTCCATAATCTAAATCTAAGTGAAGTGTTTTCTCATTATTGGCTGTTGAAAAACGAGTAAAAGCATTTGTCGTAAATCGATAATATCCATTATTACTCAAATGCAATTTTGGGTCTCTCGTTTTATAATGAATCACACCGCCCAAGGCATCACTTCCATAAGTCAAGGCTCCTGGTCCGTAGATCACTTCCGCTTGTTCTAAAATAGAATTATCAATCGTTAT
>CAKZTD010000297.1 GCA_937921595.1 uncultured Saprospiraceae bacterium | reverse complement strand
GTATTTGCATTTGCATTTAACCGATGACCAACTATTTACTTTTCAATCTGAGAAGTATCCAGCACTTGCGACCGAAGGACAAAGTTATACCAAAGAAGAATTAAAAGAGCTAAATCAATATGCTTCAGATCGTGGAGTAATTTTAATTCCTGAGATTGATGTGCCTGCACATGCGAGTCAGTTTATTAAAAAAATGCCAAAGGTTTTTGGAATCGGAGATACCGAAAAGAATTATTATACGATGAGTATGGGGAAAGAAAAAACCTATCAGGTATTGGATGATTTATTTGGTGAACTGGCTGAAATTTTTCAAGCATCTCCGTATATTCATATCGGAGGAGACGAAGCGCATTTCGATGGAATGGCAGAGGATCCGGAAACTATTGCTTACATGGCGAAGCATAATATTCCGTCGGTAGATGAATTGTTCCGGCATTTTATAGTTAGAATGAATGAGTCCGTAAAGCGAAGGGGAAAGCAAACTTTAGCTTGGGCAGGCTTTTCTCGAAAAGGGGGAATTGAAATCCCTAAAGATATTATTGTTCTTTCTTGGGAGTCGCAATATTACGATCCTCAGTTGTTATTGGATGATGGATATCCGGTGGTCAATGCAAGTTTTAAACCGCTTTATATTGTCAATAATCGGAAGTGGTCAACAGAGTATATTTATACAAAATGGAATTTAGGCAGATGGGAAAATGGAGTTAATTTTTCTAAAAACTTTGAAGGATTAGAAGTCAAAAACACCAAAGGGATTATGGGCGGAACGATGTGCTCTTGGGAGCAATCGGCATTAGTGGAAATTCGTCGAGCGAGAAAACGATTGGCGGCATTTAGTGAAATCCTTTGGGGAACCAATCAAGAAGAGTATTCTAATGTTGAAAATAGATTAAAGGTCACGGATCGTAAATTGCAAAAATTATTTCACCCATTTGAAATTTCTGAAAAAGGACTCCTTCTTGCAAAAGAGAAAGAAAGTAATTTTTATGAACACCTATGGTTTGATTCCTCTTTAGAATTCAATGCAGAACCAAGGTACAACTCCATCGAACTTCGCTATTCAAATAATAATAAACCAATTGATCAAACAGCTAAAGTTTTTCAAAAGCCAATACAGTTCTCGGATAATGCAACGATAAAGATTCAGGCATTTCAAAAAAATGGAAAAGCAATCGGACATCCTTTTTATAATAAATATTATTACAAGCCACTCAAAGCAATCAAGACTGGATTAGAAATAGAGCGCTTAGCTTCAAGTTGGGAAAGGCTACGATTTACAAACCAGTTAAAAATAGAATTGAAATCACCACGCGAAGATTTTCAGATTAAATACAAAACGCAAGGAACAGACTTCAAACCGTATGGAAGTCCAATCATGGTGACTGAAACAACACATCTCTCTGCTCAGCTTTACGATGCGGAAGATAACAAAATAGGATCTGCCTTAAATGAAACTTATTATCTTTTAAAAGAAAAATCATGCCTCACCACTGGTAAAAAAACAATAGCTTCAAATGAAAAACTTCGACCTAAAATGGCGGAAATAGCAACCAATGGTCGTGTCTCTCTTTGGGAGCATTGGAGTGATCAAACAAATGGGGGAAACTGGATCATGGTAGATTTAGAAAAAGAAGAAACGATCAGTAAATTTTTAGTGCATTGCTTCTGGGATAATTATCGCTATTACCAATACACGATAGAGGTTTCATCAGATGGTAAAAGTTGGAAGCAAGTTGTCGACTATAGTAAAAACAAAGAGCTATCTTCTATCGATGGATATACGCACGATATCGAAAAACAAAACGCGAGGTATCTACGTTTAAATGTGTTGCACAATAGCGCAAATCCTGGATTACACATCACGGAGTTTTGTGCATTTTAAAATGCTAGAGTTGGTGACTTTCCGTCACCTTCTGAATTAATCAAGGTCACTTCAATCTTTCAAGAACTTCGCGCTTCCTTCGAGTGCTTCGTGTCCCAGAACTACTCACTAAAGTTCTCAAACACCCGATTCACAATCCGAACAAAGTTCTCGTAATCCTCATCCGATAAGTGCTCCCACCCCCGTTCTCGTAATTTCAAAGCCACCGGATTCGCTTTTTCAAAAGTCTCTTTTCCTTTTTCTGTCAAAAAGATTTTATACCTCCTACGATCATTCTCAAAACGTTGCCGTTCCACCATACCCTTGCTTACCAATAAATCAATAATCCGAGAAACCGTTGGCGCATTTTTAAAAGAACCATTGGCCAACTCCGTTTGAGAAATACCATTATTCTCGTGTAGCCGATCGATCATGACCCACTGTTCAGGAGTTAAATCTACCCCGGCAGCCTTAAACCCCTGAATGAAATTTAACTTGATCATCCGAAGCGTCCGATCAATCAATGTACCGTATTCCTTAGACTGTTTTTTCAAAACTAAAATTATGTTTTATAAAAAAAAACTCTTTCAAGTTTAGGGCGAGTAAGCGAACCTAACTTGGAAGGTTAAAGTCAAGACAAGTTTTTTAACTTGTCAGGTCATTTTTGTTCTTTATAAATCGTCTCCAAAGCCTCCACGCAAGCTAGGTTAGCCTCCATGGTTCCTACCGTAATTCTCACACATCCTGGAGCACCAAAACCTGCAACCGGTCTCACCATCACTCCTTCCATCAGCATCTGGTCCTCAAACTCATCCGTAGGAATGGTAGGTTTTATCAAAATAAAATTTCCCTGAGATTTCCAATAATGAACTCCAAGTCGATCCATTTCTTTATACAAAAAGTCTCTACCTTCTTTTACGACAGCAACCGTCTTGCCAATAAATTCTTGATCAGACAAAGCAGCAATACCCGCTTCAAGAGAAAGTGTGTCAATCAAAAAAGGTTTGCAAATCTGATGAATGTAATCCGCGATTTTTCTAGTCGTATACCCGTAGCCAATTCGCATTGCAGCAAGGCCATATGTTTTTGAAAAGCTATTAACAGCTATGACATTATATCCTTTTTGAACATAAGGCATCGCTGTTGTATAATCTTCGGCATCTGCAAAATGATAATAAACCTCATCCAAAACTACAATCACATGTTCCGGTAATTCTCCAAAAAGCTGATCCAATTCATCTTTAGAAATATGAGTACCTGTTGGATTGTTAGGACTAGTCAGAAAGATTAACCTTGTTCGATCAGTGATCGCATTTAAAATTCCTTTTACATCTAAGCTATAATCAGGATCTAATAAAGGTACATCGACAACCTTTGTTCCCAACCAACTTGAAAACATAATGTAAGGAGAAAATGCAGGATTAGAAACAATTACTTCCAAGCCTTCGCCTACAAATGCTCGAGCAATATGATCTATGATTTCAGATCCACTGCTTGCGCCGATAAATTGCTCCGCATCGATGGCATCATTATAAAAATGTTGTAAAGCTTTTTGTAAACGTTTGTCAGTTCTGTCTGGATAGATATGAAGATTGTCAAGATTGTTTTTAATCGCTTCCAATGCTTTCGGTGAAGCACCAATCGGATTCTCATTAGAGGAAAGTTTATAGATTTTATCCTTTTTAGTCTTTATCTCATTCATTGCTTTTCCACCTTTATAAGGGGTAGCAACAGCTAGGTATTCTTTAAAAAAGGATATTTTATCTTTTTGGTCAGGCATGTTATATTTGGTTTAAAATGAGCACAAATTTACAAATCCTGTAGGATTAACAGCTTATTCTGCAAGATGGTTTATGTAAAATTTATTCCTTGATGACTTTTAGAAAATTCTTTATTACTCTAAAATGAGCATTTTTTGCCTGAAAATCACCTTGAAGTAGATTAAACAGAGACTTGAACCTTAAATAAGGTTTTCCCGTAAAACAAAGAATACCCTTTTATAGTAATACATAAGGAATAAAAATACTTAACTTTGTGCTACCAAATTTTAAGCTTTAACCATTTAAAACTAGAGTTCTACCATGTCTAATCAAAAAATCAACCTTCAGCCGGCGGCGTTGGTCGAAAGTACCATTCGTCAAGATCAAGGTCAACTAAGCAGTACGGGAGCCTTAGTCGTAAAGACAGGGAAATATACTGGAAGATCGCCAAAAGATCGATTTATTGTCAAAGATAGTATCACTGAAAATACTGTAGATTGGGGAGAAATCAATATCGCAACAGATGATGCGACTTTTGATGACCTTTATGGCAAAATGATCAAGTATGCGGATTCTCTAAAAGAGACTTATGTTCGTGATGCATATGCTTGTGCTAATCCAAACTATAGACTCAACATTCGAGTCCATACGGAATATCCTTGGCAAAATCTTTTTGCATATAACATGTTCCTCCGTCCTACTGAAAAAGATCTATCAAACTTTGTTCCTGAGTGGAACGTTTATGCTTTTCCAGGCGTAAAAGCTGATCCCAAAAATCATAAAACAAGACAGGATAATTTTTCAATTATTAACTTCACTAAAAAGACGATCATCATTGGTGGTACCGCATATACAGGTGAAATTAAAAAAGGAATTTTCTCCGTATTAAACTATGTGTTACCAATGCAAAACAAAGTGCTTTCTATGCACTGTTCTGCAAATACTGGAGCACAAGGAGATACCGCATTATTCTTTGGTTTGTCTGGTACAGGAAAAACGACTTTGTCGAATGATCCAGAAAGACGTTTAATCGGAGATGATGAACACGGCTGGTCTAAAGAAAGTGTTTTTAATTTCGAAGGTGGATGCTATGCAAAAACCATTGACCTTTCTCCAGCAAAAGAACCTCAGATTTTTAGTGCCATTAAGTTTGGTGCTTTATTAGAAAATATTGGTTTCGAAGAAGATGGCTATACTGCGGATTATGAAAATGTAGAAATCACTCAAAATACGAGAGTAAGTTATCCGATTTATCATATTGATAATATCATGTATAAATCAAGGGGAGATCTTCCTGAGAATATTTTCTTTTTGACTTGTGACGCATTTGGTGTTTTGCCTCCAATTAGTAAACTAACTCCTGAACAAGCGATGTATCATTTTATCAGTGGTTACACTGCAAAAATCGCAGGAACAGAAGAAGGTGTGGTTGAACCACAATCAACATTCTCTGCTTGTTTTGGTGCACCGTTTTTACCTTTACATCCAACGACTTATGCTGACCTTTTAGGAGGTAAGATAAAAAAAGGTAGTCGTACAGGAGACGGTACAATCAATGTTTGGTTGGTCAACACCGGATGGACAGGTGGTGCTTATGGTGAAGGAGCAAGAATCGAATTGTCTTATACTCGTGCCATGATCAAAGCGGCTTTGACTGGTGAATTGAATAAAGTAGAATATCAAACACACCCAGTCTTTGGTTTAGAAATACCAATGACTTGTCCTGATGTTCCAAACGCAGTTTTAAATCCAAGAGACACTTGGAGAAACGAAGAAGATTACGATAAAATGGCTGAAGATTTAGCTTTGCGTTTTATTAAAAATTTCCAGAAATATGCTGATAAAGCTGCTCCAGAAATCAAAGCAGCAGCACCAAAACCTTTAGGTGTAAAAAGTTAATTCTGTAATTAAATTATAACCAACTGTTGCAAGTTTAAGCTGACTTTAGGAGACTGTAAATGCAACAAGGAATAATGACAAGTTTTATCAACTTGTCTGGAATAAGATCAAAAAAATAAAACAAAGTTCGTAGCTTGCAGTCGCATTAGCTGCGAATTTTTTTTATAAAAATGCAAAATTAGACCAAAGAAAAAAAATACTCTTTTAAGTTTAAGTTGACTTTAGGAGACTGTAACTTGAAAGTAGCGAATTGTGACAAGTTTGTAACTTGTCTTTTACGATCCATATATCCTGACCACTTGATCATTTAAAAAATACCACATGTCAAAAGAATCATACATCATCGGCGGAGTCCGTACCGCATTCGGAAAATTTAAAGGCTCTTTATCGACGATTAGAACAGACGATCTCGGAGCCATTCCGATCAAAGCATTAGTAGAAAAATATTCAAGCATTCCTTTAGATGCATACGAAGATGTAATCCTTGGCTGTGCCAATCAAGCAGGAGAAGATAATCGAAATGTTGCAAGAATGAGTTTGCTTTTAGCAGGTTTACCTTGGAGCGTTCCTGGTGAAACCGTCAACCGTTTATGTGCATCAGGAATGTCGGCAGTGATCCATGCTAATCGAGCAATCAAAGCTGGAGATGGAGAAGTATTTATCGCAGGAGGTGTTGAACACATGACACGAGGACCGTGGGTGATTTCAAAAGTTTCCTCTGCATTTGGGAGAGACGCGCAGATGCATGACAGTAGTTTTGGATGGCGTTTTGTCAACAAACGAATGAAAGAATTATACGGAACGGAAGGGATGGGATCAACTGCTGAGAATTTAGCAGAGATGTATAAAATCAGTAGAGAAGATCAAGATCAATTTGCTTATTGGTCGCAGGTGAAAGCTGCCAAAGCTCAAGCATCAGGAAGACTGGCAGAAGAGAT
Organism: uncultured Saprospiraceae bacterium; assembly: GCA_937921595.1. Classification (GTDB taxonomy): domain Bacteria; phylum Bacteroidota; class Bacteroidia; order Chitinophagales; family Saprospiraceae; genus JAHDHW01. The sequence goes on along the minus strand of CAKZTD010000297.1, from coordinate 19,656 downwards.
TGTTCCAGTTTCAATTCCGCAAAGAAAAAAAGATCCAATAATTTTTGATACCGATGAATTTATTAGAGGCAATACGACGGTAGAAGTTTTAGGAAAGCTTCGTGCAGCCTTTAAAAAAGCAGAAGATGGTGGAACCGTTACCGCAGGAAATGCTTCCGGGTTAAATGATGGAGCAGCAGCAATGATTGTCGCTTCGGAGGATGCGGTTAACAATTATAGTTTAAATCCTTTAGCAAGAATTGTGAGCTCTGCAGTTGTGGGTGTTGAACCACGAATCATGGGGATCGGTCCAGTAGGTGCTTCTAAAAAAGCTTTAGCAAAAGCAGGTTTGAAATTAGAAGACATGGGGATCATCGAATTGAATGAAGCATTTGCGGCTCAGTCATTAGCTTGTACCCGAGAACTCGGATTAGCAGATGACGATCCAAGAGTAAATCCAAATGGAGGAGCTATCGCTATTGGTCATCCGCTTGGTGTTTCTGGAACCCGAATTTTAAATACTGCAGCAATCGAATTGCATAAAAGAAATGAAAAATACGCTTTGGTCACCATGTGTATTGGCGTTGGCCAAGGTTATGCGACCATCATAGAAAGAGTATAAACATAGAATATTCTGAAGAAAGAGCAAGGATTATCAATTTTGAATTTTATAAGACATTAAAACAAAATCTAAAATCATCATTCGTTAATCCTTGCTCTAAAGTCAAAAAAAATCCTCTCTATAATTCCTCCCCCGTCAAAGTTTTTCCCTATTTTGAAAGTTCTAAATGAAGTTGTTTAAGAATGTGTTCTGACATTAGTTCTAAGTGCTTGATTTCAAAGACGAAGCTTATTTTTCTTTTCGTAGCCGTAGCTACGGGAATAAGAATAGCTAAAGTATTTGGGAATCAATGACTTGCAAATAAGCCATCTATTCATTTTTAAACAACTTCAATAATAACAAATTCCCTTTAGGAATTTCACCTAGGAAATTATGCAAATAAAAGAACAATCAAAAGTATACGATGCTATCATCGTCGGATCAGGAGCTGGAGGAGGAATGTCCGCAAAAGTTCTCTCAGAGGCAGGACTCAATGTTGCAATCGTAGAAGCGGGTCCTTTCTTCGATCCCAAAGATCCTAAAACTCAAACTCAGCTAAAATGGCCTTGGGAATCACCACGCCGAGGGGCAAGTACGAAACGTGCCTTCGGGGATTATGATATGTCTTGGGGTGATTGGAAAGTTGACGGAGAACCTTATACTCAAAAAGACGATACCAATTTTATGTGGTGGCGATCTCGAATGCTAGGTGGTCGTACCAATCACTGGGGAAGAATTTCCTTACGTTTTGGTCCTAAAGATTTTAAACACAAAGATGTTGATGGATTTGGTGATAACTGGCCAATCGGTTATGAAGATGTCAAACCTTATTATGATAAGCTTGATAAATTAATTGGCGTCTTTGGTTCAAACGAAGGATTGAAGAATGACCCCGATGGTTTTTTCTTACCACCGCCTAAACCAAGATTACATGAATTGTATTACATCAAAGGGGCAAAGAAGTTAGGTGTAAAAGTGATTCCTTCTCGATTATCAATTCTTACCAAAAGAATAAATAAAGATAGAGGCGTTTGTTTTTATTGCGGTCAATGTAGTCGTTCTTGTACCGCTTATGCAGATTTCTCTTCGGGTTCTTGTTTGATTTTTCCAGCTCAGAAAAATGGTGGGCAGATTGATTTGTTCACAGATTGTATGGTTCGAACAGTCACTACAAACGATGAGGGAAAAGCAACAGGGGTATCCTACATCAATAAAAAAGATAGAAAAGAATATGAGTTAAAAGGTAAGGTTGTTGTGCTTGGGGCTTCTGCATGTAGTTCTGCTAGAATACTCCTTAATTCTAAAAGTAAGCAACACCCTAATGGACTTGGAAATAGTAGCGATGTCGTAGGACGTTATCTACATGATTCTACGGGAGCTAGTCGATCTGCTTTTATACCTGCTTTGATGAATCGAAAAATGTATAACGAAGATGGTGTAGGAGGAATGCATGTCTATTCGCCTTGGTGGTTAGATAATAAAAATTTAGATTTTCCAAGAGGATACCACATTGAAGTTTGGGGAGGTATGGGCATGCCATCATATGGATTCGGATTCAATGTGAGCGATATGCATAAATATACAGGTGGTGAACTTGGAGGCTATGGAGACAAATTAAGAGACGATGCTAAACGATTTTATGGTGCTGTTATTGGATTTGGTGGCCGTGGAGAAGCTATTGCTCGTCGTGAAAATCGTTGTGAAATAGATCCTGAAGTAGTGGATCAGTTTGGAATTCCAGTACTTAGGTTTGATTATAAATGGTCGGATCATGAACGTCTACAAGCTAAGCATATGCATCAAACTTTTGAAGAGCTATCGGAGGCTATGGGTGGAATTGTACTAGGTGATACACCAGGGAAAGATAAAGATTACGGTTTACATGCTCCGGGACAAATTATCCATGAAGTTGGAACAACTCGTATGGGCGATGACCCTAAAACCTCTGTTACTAATAAGTACCAGCAATTGCATGATGCCAAGAATGTGTTTATTGTAGATGCTGGGCCATTCGTTTCTCAGGCTGATAAAAATTGTACCTGGACGATCATGGCTTTGTCTATGAGAGCTTCAGAATATATCGTTGAAGAATTGAAAAAACAAAATATCTAATTATAAAAATCATGGATAGAAGAGATACTTTAAAAACACTATTAGTCGGAACTGTTGGTGGAGCAACTCTAGGAACTATTGGTTGTAAAACAGATGTAACACCAGCAGATGTTGATAATGTCTTAAAAGGTGATTTACCATTATACGGTAGACTTCCGGAGGAGATAGAACATGATAGAAAAATAAATGCGGAAACGTTTTTAAATAAACATGAATTAGAAACAATCGCAGTGCTTTGCGATATTATCCTTCCAGCTACTCCAACAGCTGCCTCCGCTAATGATGCAAAAGTTCCTGATTTTATTGAGTTCATTGTAAAGGATCTTCCTTCTAATCAGGTACCGCTTCGAGGAGGTTTGATGTGGTTGGATGGTGAATCTAATCGTCGATACAATAAAGTCTTTAGTGGGGCAACGAATGAACAACAGATTCAAATAATCGATGATATTGCATACCCAGATCCGGATAATAAAAAACCGGAAATGACCCATGGTATTAAGTTTTTTAGTTTGATTAGAAACCTTACTTTGACAGGATACTACACTACGAAAATGGGCTTTGATGATTTAGGATATAAAGGTAATGTTCCTAATGTATGGGATGGTGTCCCTGCAGATGTTTTGAAAGATCATGATGTGGACTATGATCCAGAGTGGATCGCTAAATGTGTTGATCAGAGTAAAAGAGATGTTGTAGCAGAGTGGGATGATAAAGGAAATTTGTTAACTTAAAAAGACGGTTCAGTATATTGATAGAATAAGTAATGGTGAATTCATCCTTCTCCAATACGCGTATTTCTATAACCAAATAAAAGAATTCACCTTGAATTCACAAGCCTCAAAATATATATTTTGGGGCTTGTTTATGTTAAATACTTTGTCACAAAAGTATTCGGATCTATTAGCGATCCCTTCAATTTCGTAAAACCTTTCTTTTATTCTTGAATCATTCTCTTTTTAAATAGATAACGTATTTTTATGCGTTTTTTTACTTACGTAACAATGTCACAGGGGCTGGGAAAAATAAAAAAGAACACTAGAATATTTTAAAGTTAAATCCTTTCAAAGCACTTTTAACCTAACCGAGTTTCTTTTATAGGCTATAAAAAATAGATTTTAATATTGTTTTTTATTCATTTAAATAAAAAATAATATTAAAAAAAGTCTTGTCATAATGTTTGTCGTATTATCCTTATTCAACTCTTACTATGGCTTAGCTTTTGACTACCCAGTTATAAATAGGAAAAGGATAATATCCTGATTTTTCTATTACAACGAAACGCTTTTCCAACTCTCAGTTAAACAAAACATCTTGAATCTTTTCAAATGCTTTTGCCTTTTGAAACCAGATTCAAGTAGACTGTAAATTATTACGATAGCCTAAATAAATGTTTGCTACATTTTTATTCAGCGCTTAAGTACACTCCTTATATTTTACAAATTATTATCTAATGAAACTGGACTCATTAAGAAATGGGTATGGTGCCTTTTAGGGGCATAATTTTTAAAATGTTAATTCTCAAATTAAATTAAGATGATACACCGCGATCCAAGCACTATTTACTTGTCATTCTATAGTTACATTAGCAAGCTTCAACTTAATGACAATCAATTATTATTTTTTGTTTTTCTAATGATAATTATACCAGCCAGTTTAAAAGCACAACTCCCGTATAATTATATTTTACCAGTTGGAGAAGAAGAAGCTCTAGATGATTGGGAGGCAATGGCTACAGGTGCAGGAGATAATGTAAATGTAAAAATTGGTATAACTGTCAATGGTGCAGGAGCTATAATTTATTATGATCATTGGGAAGATGGTTTGGAAGCTGATATTACGAATCCCGTACAAAGTACAACTGTAATATGGGGGGATGGTGATATTTCTAATGGAACAGCTCCAGGATTTAGTTCGGACTTATTAAGTGATGGAGATTATTTGACCGTAGAAAATAGTGTCTTTGCTAATCCCCGAAGTACATCAACAATAGCTTATGATGGAAAAGATAAGATAAGCGCAACTCGTCAAATTGTAATTACAAAAGCAGCTTGGCCAGTCTCTGTTGGGACTGTTCAGGCTATGGCACTTGATGTTCCGGAGATGTCATTATATGGATTGTATTTTGAAGCACCAGTCGGAGAAAACTTAACGACGGTTCCTCCTCAGATGTATGAACATACAAGTTTGTACATCATAGCATCTGAAGATAATACTACCTTAGATATAGATAAAGATAATAGTGGAGCTTATGAGACTACAGTTGTTTTAAGTGAAGGAGAAGTTTACCATCAGTTTGGAGGTGTTTTTTCAAATGCCAGAGTTAACTCTGATAAACCAATTTCAGTATCAATGGTAGCAGGAGATGTTGCTGATGCTAACGGTTGGGAAAATCGATGGTTGACTTTAACGTCTATCGCAAACCTTGGAAACGATTATATATGTCCTGTTTCAAGTGCAGGAATTACGGCGAAGGTTTTTATTCATAATCACAACTCGACAAGCATAAGTATTACGTATCAAAATACTTCAGGATCTGGTAGTTTTAGTGTTCCTGCAAATTCAGTCGTAGCTCATGAAATTGTAGGCACTACAGGTACACGATTTACTTCTTCAGGTGGAGAAACATTTCAGGCTTTTCTAGCCTATGATGCAAACAATGTGACGACCTCCGGTTCGTCTTGGGATTGGGGTATGGCTTTGATGCCTGTTAGCTTATTAAAAACAGCAGTATCGGTAGGTTTAGGTATTGGTTCTAATAATGGAACAGCTAATGGAAGTCCTGTTTGGGTAACGGTCCCTTCTGCTACAACTTTATATATTGATTATGATGGAGACATCAACACTGGAGCTTTGACGGATCCTTCGGATAGAAAATATGATGCTAATCTTTCTATCGGAGCTTTTGAATCTGTGAGATTGTACGATAACACTAATTCGGATAATGATCAATCAAAGATGAGAGTTTATACGATTGACGGGACTTTGGTAGCAGCAGCATGGGGGCAAGATGCAACAATAGCTTCAACGGGGTCTCCTTATCTTGATATGGGGACAATCATTCAGCCATTTGATTTTTTTGTGGATACAGATAATGATGGAACAGGAAACTGTGTAGACACGGATGACGATAATGATGGTATCCCAGATTTTAATGAGGTTTGTGGTATTGGAGCGACAAGCTTTGTTTGTTCTAATAATCCTACAGGTAGTGACCCTTCGGATGATGATGATAATGACGGAACACCAAATTATAAAGATGCAGATTATTGTACTTTAAATGCTAATGGAGTATGTGATGCTCTTGATACAGATGGAGATGGAATCATTGATCAATACGATCTTGATTCTGATGCTGATGGTTGTACAGATGCCTTAGAGACTTCTTTTGTAGATGATGATAAAGATGGAATTATTGATAATTACACAGATACTAATTTTAACGGACTCCATGATGGAGTTGATCCTGCTGTTGGTGGTACACCTTTGACTCTTTTAGATCGCGATATTGATATGGCCTTAGATTTTCAAGACATTGATCAATATCCTGGATCTATTGCTATAGATGATAATATATCTATAGAATTTAATACAACTGATGATATTGATGTTTTAGCTAATGATCATGGTTGTGCTAGTGCTCTTGATCCTAGTTCCGTTACAAATACTGGAGTGCTTAGTCCTGTCAATGGATCGATAACAGGAATCAATTCCTCAACAGGTGAAATAACATACGACCCCAATCCTAATTTTACAGGAGTCGATAGTTTTGAATATATCATTTGTGATCTGGCTATGCCTGTAACTTGTGATACTGGGATGGTTTATATAACTGTATCTTGTTCTAGCTCTGGACCAGAAGGATGTATTGTTGCTATTGATGATGAAACAACAACAGATGAAGATGTCGATGTGGATATTGATGTGACAGATAATGATATCGTAGGAGGAAACACAATTAGCTTAGATTCTTTAGCACAAGTCCAGGCTCCTGGTAATGGAAGTATTTCAATTAATAATTCAACAGGATTGATCACTTATTCTCCTGGTTCAGGATTTATAGGGACAGATAGTTTTGAATACAAAATATGCACAGAAGGGAGCGATGCTGATATAACAAGTACTTTTACAAGTACAGATGTGCCGATAACTATTCCGACGAGCGGTACTGTTACTTCTGATCTAACAATACCTCCTGGATCAGGAGGAAAAATTGTAGATGTTAAGCTTCTGAACCTAGATATTACACATACTTATATTGGTGATCTGACCATTAATTTAGAAAGTCCTTCTAGCACCAGTGCGACTATGATAAGTGGCTTGTGTGGAAGTAATGAAAACCTAGATATGTCATTTGATGATGGAGGTTCTACAATAACGCTTTGCTCCGATTTGACTAGTGGGAATACTTTTAAACCTTTTACAACCCCCTTATCTACATTCGATACAGAGAATAGTGAAGGAACTTGGACCTTGACTGTGATAGATGGTGCTGGTCCCGATGGAGGTAGTATTAATGGTTGGGAGTTAGAAGTTACATATGAGTCTGAAGTACTTGGTGTTTGTGATACAGCTACTGTAACCATTTTTGTAAATGATACAACAGATACTGATGGAGATGGTGTTTTTGATTCTAACGATATAGATGATGATAATGATGGTATTCCCGATTACATAGAAGCATGTGGATCTTCTGCAACAGATTTTAGCTGCCTAACTGGTTGTACTTTATGTGACCCATCAAGTGATGACGATAATGATGGGACACTCAATTATCAAGATGCAGATTTCTGTACGCTAAATGCTAATGGTGTATGTGCTAGTTTAGATTCCGATGGAGATGGTATTATCGATATGTTTGATCTAGATTCAGATAATGATGGAATCCCAGATATTATAGAAGCAGGAGGCGTCGATACGAACGGCGATGGTCACGTGGACTATCCTACCTCAACTGATCCAGAGAGTATGGTAGATTTAGACAATGATGGTCTTGCTGATATTTATGATAATACTGATACACAAGGAAGTACGCCGAGTTGGTCCGCTGGTACGGCAATCACCAATGCCGATAGTGATGGTGATGGCTATGCCGATGCGATTGATTTGGATGCAGATAATGATGGAATTCCCGATTTAGTAGAAATGGGTGGAGTTGATAGTAATGGAGATGGTTTGGTAGACACTCCAACTGATGCAGATAGTGATGGCTTTGCTGATGTTTATGATCCAGATATTGATGGAACAGCTGGAGTAGATGCTGGAGCAGATGTTAAGCCATTAGTAGAGACGAATGGTTCTGCTGTTCCTTTAAATGGTGAAACAGGAAACAGTTTAGATAGTGATGGTGATGGCTATGCCGATGCGATTGACTTGGATGCCGACAATGATGGAATCCCGGATTTGATCGAGGCGGGAGGAATTGATACGAATGGTGATGGTCTAGTTGATACAACAACTGATGCAGACAATGATGGTTATGCAGATGTCTATGATACGGATGATGATGGAACTTTAGGGATAGATGATGCTACTGATGCTTTGATGCAAACAGGGGGAACCGATACCGATGCCGATGGAAAAGCTGATGATACAGCGATTACTTATATAGATGGCAATAGCAATAATTTAGACAAGGATAAAGATGGACACCCGGATCACTTAGACCTGGATGCTGACAATGATGGAATCCCGGATATTGTAGAAATTGGAGGCATAGATACCAATGGCGATGGAAGGGTAGATAGTGCTTATGCAAATGATACTGATAATGATGGTTTTGCAGATACTTATGATTCAAATAATGGAGGTACACCTTTAGTAGAGACGGATGGTAGTGCGAATCTCATCGACGGTATGGATGCCACTTCGATGGATAGCGATGGAGATGGGCTAGCTGATTATCTTGATCTTGATGCGGATAATGATGGGGTACCTGATTTGATTGAAGCTGGAGGCCTAGATCCAGAAGGAGACGGCTTTGTAGATATCGCAAACCTCCCCTGGGATGCAGATGGAGATGGCCTTATAGATATTTATGATACTAATGCTACTGATGGCCCAGATGGAACGGGAGTCAACGGAAGTGCCTTATTAAAAACTTCCACAGATATAGTCCCTGATGGACATTTGGGCCTCGTAGGCGAAGATATCATAACAGGTGGTGGTGGTGTGAATAATGGTGATGCCGATAATGATGGTATTCCTAATCATTTGGATATTGACGCAGACAATGATGGTATTATGGATGTTACTGAAACTGGAGCTACAGACAGTAATAATGATGGTCGGGTTGATGATGGAGCAGGAGCTTTTGTCGATACCGATAATGATGGTTTAGCAGATGGAGTTGATGGTGATGTTGGAAACGACCACAGCTACGAAACGTCCAACCCATTAATCATTTCATCAACTGATGATATAGGAGATGCAGATGCTCGTTTCGAATATACAGGTAATGGAAATGCTGATAATGATGGAGATGATGTACCAGATTATCTGGATGTGGATTCCGATAATGATGGGATATATGATAATTACGAAGCGCAATCAACGGCAGGTTATGTTCCTCCTGGTACAACAGATTCGGACAAGGATGGATTGCTCGATGCATATGATACTACTTCTGGAGCAAGCCAAAATGGTCTAACGCCTTACAATCATAACTCCGCTTCAGGAGATCTAATTCCAGATTATCTTGATTTAGATTCTGACGGTGATAACATACCTGATGTACAAGAAGCTTGGGATGATATCGCTGATGGTGATTCACAATGCGACAACATTTCGGCATGTACAAGTATTGATTCTGATGGTGATGGTTTGGTTGACAACTTTGATAGCGATGATGCTGATGCATACTCTACTACTTGGGCAGGCGATCCTGCTGATGACACAGATGGAACAAATGGGACATCCGTTGGTACTGTGTTTACTGATGACCTTGATGTATTATTACCAGACAATGGTTTCAATACTTCTGAACCGGATTACAGGGATTACCTTAGTGTATGCGGAACAGCTCAGGTTTATTATGCAGTATCAGAACAAGGTGTCGAAAGTACAGAGTACGAATACAATGGAACCACTCACATCAATGGAGCTGGTACGAGCATAATCAGAGCTACAACTTATTGTGAGCCAGATGCTGATGGCTGGTACTATTATTATAATCCATTGGAACCAGGGAATTACCTTTTTGCAGTAAAATATAATAATGCTCCAACACCAGTAGTGCCAATGTGGGATATAGTAGATTACATAGAATTGAAAATCGAATCGGATCCAACTAACCGACATGTTATCGGAGCTACAGAATCTACCTTTGTAATGGAAAGAGATTGGAATGTAGTATTCAAAGGCACGCCAACAACAGGCAGTACTTTTGATGTGAAATTTTATTTCAAACCAGAGGAAATGGCAACATTGGACGCGGCGGCAGATGTGGTAGAAGCCGCAGCTTCTGGGGGAGTAACCAGAGAGTTCTTTTGGTTTAAAAAAGCTGGAGGATTATCTAATTCCGATGTTTCTACAACAGGTGTTACCAATATGCAAGACATTACAGATAATGACCTTAATGATGTTAATGAAAGTAACTCTGGAAACACTGATGGAACAAACCTTATTACAGGAAACGCTAAAAATTACGTTCAGTTCTCTGGCTTGACTAGTTTCTCAGGTGGAACATCGGGGATCAAATTATCTTATGCAGTATTACCGGTAGAGTTGTCAAGTTTTGAAGGAAAAGCAGATGGGTGTGAAGTAGATTTATTTTGGGAGACTTCAAATGAAAATGGATTCAGTCGTTTTGACATAGAACGTAGTGAGGATGGTCAGCGGTTTGAAACGGTAGAAACTATCGAAGGTATTGGCGGGGATTATTTATTATCTTATAGCTATACAGATGATCTAGCTAATCGAGCAAATTACTATCGATTAAAAATGATAGATCTTGATGGTACTTTTGAATATTCTAAAGTGATTACGGTAAATACAAATTGTGATAATGCTAAGGAAGAAAAGATACTTGTTTATCCTAATCCAATAGGAAATGATAACTCCTTATTGAGAGTGAGCTTTCATACGGAGAAGACAAAAGATGTATACTTATTGATTACAAATGCGCTTCAACAATCAGTGAAGAAAATTCCTGTTCGAATTGAAAAAGGTCAGAATATAGTGAAAGTTGATGTTAAGGACCTTCCGGGAGGATTGTATTATATTACGCTTTTAGATAAAGGAAGTGTGATTGCAGAATCATCTAAGATTATAAAAATAGATACCAGAAAATAGGTGAAAAACAATGATTAATTAACAGGAGTGCTTTTAAATTCAAATTGATGTTACTTATTTGAAACTTGAGAAGCCTCTAAGCATTTTTAAAATGGTATTCGGTGTTAGATATTCTATACTTTCGAAAATTTAATGCCGAATACCTTTGTTTTTGAACAAGCACAAATTTTTCTACCAAGATTACTTCTTGTATGAATCTATATAGAAGTCTGTTGTTTTATCAATTATTATTTTGTTTTATAAAGTATTGTAAATCAGACAACTGATAGTGTTCCTTTCTTTTTCGGATAAAATTTGAGATCTAAAAATCAAATAAAAAACCCGAATAGGCTAAAGATGAGCTAAAAAAGCGCACATTTCTTCTGGACTGATTTTTGAATTATTTCATCAGACAAATCAGTCAACTAATCTAATAGTATAAAACATAAAATAGCAAACAATCGTTTTGGATACGAATGCAAGTTATTTGATTATTTAACCTAGAAGTTGTTTGTGAATGGATGCTTGAAATGCCTGTTTAGGATGAGAAATATAGATTTGACTCAAGATGAGGTTTTTAATAAAAGAATATTGAGCTAAGTTTTTATTGCGATTCAAGTGAGCCGGTTTTGATAACTTCTTAATAAAGATATACCATATGGAAATCCAAATTGAAGCGCGATGGAGGCTTAAGGCCTCTTTGGAAAATGTAATCAATAAGAAATTGATGAAGCTGGTTACATTTAATGATCGAATTATTAAAGCAGAAGTTTTTTTAAAATCAAAGGAGAATGTGGGGACAGAAGATAAGGTAGTAGAAATTACCTTACGATTACCTGGGCCAGATATTTTTGCAGAAAGTTATGCGGATACTCATGAAAAAGCAGTAGCCGATTGCGCAGAAAAATTACGAAGACAGATTATTAAACGCAAAGAAAAAATGACTAGTAGAGCTGGTTCTAATTAATAAAATAGAAGGCCTAAAAAAAACGCCTTTCGCAATTTAGCGAAAGGCGTTTTTTTTTACGTTTTTTTAAACTTCTTATATATATAAGCTATCAAAGCAAAAAAAAGAAAGCCTCCAATAAGCCAATAGGTCCATCCATGAAATGTGGAAAAGGCTAAAGGCTCAGTGTTGCCATATTGAACAAAAGCGGCCCAGTAATACGGATGAGCTTGTAAGATGTCTTCTGTGTTTTTTAGGTAATCCTCTTTCGCAACTAACAAAGCTACTTCTTTTGTTTTTCCTGCTTTCAATCCTTTGTAATAATTCAACATAATATCGGCAGTTGTACAATCGTCGACTGACCAAAGACTCATCAAAATACTGGGGCAACCCGCATGTATAAAACCACGAGACAAACTCATCACACCTTCCCCTTTTTTTAATTCACCTGATCCCGTATTGCAAGCGCTGAGTACTGCAAGAGAAGCATTCAATTTGACCTGATGCAAATCGTTTTGACTGAAGTAATGATCAGAAAAATAAATTCGATTGAATGCACTGTTTTGATTGTCCAAAGTAGTGTGTGTAGCCAGATGAATGATCCGATAATTTGTGGCATTGGTTTTAAACTCTTCCAAAGTGGCATCTCTTTCCAGATGAATATCTTTTGTTTGAAAATGCTTTGCTATTTGATCTACCTCTCTAGTGTTGCAAGATAACGGACTCAGCTTTTTACCGCTGTTATAAGCACTGAATGTGGGGGCAAAACCAATAAAGTCATTTTGAGTTGGGGCTGGTTTTTTATTCAAATATTTTAGCCAAAATGCAGCGGAGTAGTTATAACTGATTCCGTATTGTTTAAACAAATAAGGAAGCGTTTTAAATGAACGATGTTTACTGCTCTCATCTTCTTTTTTAAGGAGTAAGGAGAAAGGTAAATAAGCTAAAAGATCATCGGGAATTATAATAAGATGTTCAACAGAGTTAGGTGTTTGCTGGAGCGAATTATTTATCAAGCTTTGAAAAAGTTCTTCACTAGTATTTCGAAAATCATCTAAAGATTGTTGAATATTTTTACTGCTCGGAGCTTTGCTAATAATAGTTCTTAGAGACTTTATGTTGCTTTCAAAATGGTCGTTTTTTATTACACGTTCGCAGCGGATGTTTTGTGTTGTAAGAGTAAAGACATAAATGTGTTTATGGCCAACAAAGAATTCTATCAATGCCTTATTATTTAATTGCTTCTGAATAGTCTTGGTGTTTGTCTGCTCCTTTCTGAATTTTAAAGTGTAATAATCCGGATAATTTTTTTCGAATAAATCGATTAGATTTTGGTAAGATTCTTCCAGATCGAAAAGTGTACTTTTAAGTGTTTTCCTTTTTGGGTTTCCTGGTAGATTTTTTTGCTGATTCTTTTCGTGAATTAGATTTTTATAAAAAGCAATTTCTACCTTAAGATCGTATTCTTTATTTAATAAACTATCAGGGATGGTACTATTCCCTAAAGCTTCGGTTTTTTGGATCGCATCAAAAAGTGCAGCTGCTTTATTTCTTTCTGCAAATTGAAATCCTTTTTGTAGCCATACTTCATCGTTGGTTTGTTCAAAAAGTTTGAAAGCTGTCTCGATAGCATTTTCAAATACAGGGATTACTTTTTCTGCAAGACTATGTTTGGACCCATCAGCATTAAACGATTGTCGGGTTTTGGAAATGGCTTCTATTGCGAAGGAGTAATTGTCAAAAGCCGTTTTTAAATCAGCCAAATTGTTCTGCTTTTTATATTTCTGTAAATAAGCTTTTGCTTTAGCTTCAAACAAATCTATTGCACTAAGAGGATTAATGAGTTTGTTTAAAGAAGGATTCATGACAGGGTCTGTCGACTCGAAAGTTGAAGAATTATTGATCATTGCAAGTTGGAAATATTCAAGTGCTTTATCGGGGTTGTTTTGCAGAAGCCAGGATTCTCCGGTATGCAAATAGGTTAGGCCAATCTCCGGATGCCGTTCGAAATCTTTGTATTCTATTTTTGCGGAAAGCGTACTCTTTTGAAATGCAGTAACCGCGGCGTTAAATTTTTCTTCTTTTAAAAATATTTCACCTTGTAAGATGTGTGTATAATAGTTTTTGATAAATGCTTGATTTTTTTGAAAATCTAAAGCCAATAGAACGTGTTTTTTAGCTAGACTGTATTGCTTTTTTTTTGAGTAAAGGTCTGCAAGGTTTTGGTAGAGGTATAAAATAATTTGGTCAACGTTTCTTTTTGAAGGTTGATTTTTTTGTGCAACTTTAATTCCCTTTTTAAAGGTTTCAATTGCTAAATCGTATTGGCTTTTATTGCTATAGCAAAGCCCTAATTGATTGTAAATACTTGGCGTCAAGAAAGGAATAAAATCTATGGAATCTAAATGTGACGTTAAAGCTTTTTGAAATTGATTTATCGCGAGATCATAATCTCCAATATATTGATAACAAGTTCCTAGATTAAAATAAGTCGGAGCCATTTCAATTCCTGGAAGATTCTTATTCTTTTCAATCTCAATTGTTTTTTTAAATAAGGGGATCGCATTGATATAGTCTCTTTTGTTTTCTAGTATTACACCGCCTCTAAAGTTGTATACTGCAGTATAGTAATCATGATTTTCTGACAAATGGTGGTTTGCAATATCAATAGCATATTCGGATGTAATATTTAGCTTTTCATATTCTCGTTCGATTTGATAGAGGTTGCTTAATATTAATATTGATGCAATACTGAAATCTTTGTTTTCTGTCAATCTAAATAAGGAATCTGCTGATTCGAGTAATTGTATGCACGTTTTATTAGGGAGTGGATTCTTCTCGTCTGTTGCTTTGGTGAAAAATGAATAAGCGATGGATTCTTTTTGCGAATTATTCAAATCCTGAGCAGGCAGCGAAGGGACTATGCCAAGGCTAAAAAATAAAAAAAGGAAAAAATAATTTTTAATGTGCATTGGCGGAAAAGGGAATGAAATAATTTTTCCTAAAATTACAAACCTTTGCTATTGTTTCCAATAACAAAGGTTTGTATCTTAATTAAGTGCTTATCTTTTTATTTTTAAAATCTTAAATGTCTCAGATAGCGAATTACTCTTGATGGTGAAATAATATAATCCATCTTGGAGCATGTTCGTTTCTAGCTTCACTTGTTGATATCCTGAAGTATCGGGTAAATACTCCTTGAAACGAACGAGGGAGCCATTAACATTCCAAATTTGAATCATGATCATCTCTGTTTCCTGAGTTTGAAATTCAATAAGAACCGATTCATCAAAAGGGTTTGGGGATAATACAGGAGAAAGAATTGAAGCCTTGGTTTCTTCTTTTGAGATCAGTCCAGCATCATTGTTATCTGTTGTATGTTGAATATGGGCATTAATACTTGCTGGCGTATTTGATACAAAGCCTTCGGTGCCTTCTTCAGAAATATAGCAACATAGATCATGATTGCCTTCATAAACAACAGTTGGAATTATATAGTTTCCATCGCCTTCTGGATCGTAAATTGCTTCAGGAACTATTGCCTCATAATATAAATCAATTGGATAAAGATCGCCATTCTCATCTCTTACCGAGATATGGTAATCGAAAGAAATAGGATTTTCAGGATCTAGCTCACACTCGGTAGTAAATTTATTATTAAAAACTTCATATGCGTAAAGATATACCAAATCACCATTTGGTAAATAGGTAGGGACTAATGCGCCGCTAAAAATTTGTCCATGATTGGTTAAAGACTGACCGGTAAATTCAGAGTATAAAAACATGTCTTCAAAAGGTGCCAAGTCATCGACTGCAAAAGTGATAATGGCTTTAATCTTTAAATTATTATCTTCATCAAGAAGTACACATCCTTTAGGATCCATGACGTTATTCCAGTTCCCAACTACATATTTAGGTATTTTAGGTAAAGTATCCGGAGGGTCTGCGGGTAAATCAAATAAGAGATCACTTCCATACCCCATCGTAGATAGTATGCAAATCAAAAACACAGGTAATAAAATTTTCTTGTACATAGTTAATTCATTTTAAATAAATTATTCAAATAGTTTAATCTACCTAAAACAAATGATTAGCATGATTTCTCACCTCAGCTACTACTCTATTCTTAAACAGAGGAAAAGGTAGACCACTTTTATGAAAAAAATAAAACTGCCGGATAATTTTAAAGGCTTATTGTGAAAGAGACAATAATATATTGTTTTTTACGCTCAAAAGAAAGAGTAATAAAAAGGTGTGATTATAAATGAGGTCTACAAGGTATTTACTAAAAGTAAAAACGAAAGAGAGCATAAGACATGGTTAAGAGTTTGTAATTGTATGATTATTAATAATGTTGCTTGTTGTTATTTAAATAATTTTATAGGAGCTATTTGTTAATTAAAAAAAATGAGCATCGACATAGCGGTGTACGCGATAGAAGAAGTTTATTAAAATATTGAAATAGGTTTTCTTTTAAAAAAAGATTAATTTCCCTCTACCTTTTACGAGGGGGAAAGAATAATTAAATATTGGAACAGATGAATAAGCAATCAGATGCTTACCTTATTCAAAAAATGTCTTCAGAGCATAAGCCAGATCGGCAAGAGGCAATGCTCTATTTTTATCAAGGTATGTATGATAAGGTACAGCATTATGTACAAAAGAATAGCGGGGATTCTACAGATGTAGACGATGTATTTCAAGATAGTTTGGTTGCGCTTTACAAATTGGCGAGAGAAGAAAAGCTTGGAGATCATATTCGACTCGAAGCTTATTTCTTTACAATATGTAAAAACCATTGGCTCAAAGAACTTCAAAAGAAAAAGCGAACCGTTGAACTGACAAAAAAATATGAAAATGTTTCAGGAGATATTTCACAAGAAGCTATATTAATTACGGAAGAACGAAATGCTTTGGTAGAAAAACTGATCACACAGGTTGGTGGTATTTGTTATAAAGTATTGCGACATTATTATTATGAAAAACGACGAATGAAAGAGATCGCAGAAATTCTTTCTCTTTCCAGTGAACAGGCAGCTAAGGATAAAAAAGCAAGCTGCATGAAGAAGCTCAGGACTTTGATTAAAAATAATCCACATTTTATAGAACTGCTCAAATAATTTAAGATGGATGCAATAGAATATAATAGAATCGACGATTATCTATTGGGACGTCTCGAAGGGGATGGATTAACTGCTTTTGAGCAACAACTCCAAACTGATATGGAATTTGCAAAAAGAGTAAATCAACAAAAAAATGCCTTGGACCTACTTAGAAAAGTGGGCGATTTCGAAATGAAAAAAGAAGTGCAAGAGGTACAGGATTTATTTGAAAAAGGAAAACAATCTAAGTCTTTGTTAATTGTATTAAGACCTTGGCTTGTAGCAGCGGCATCTATCGCATTACTAGTGTTTGCTTACGTTGCTTTTCAAGTACCAACTGCAGAGCAATTATTTAATTCAAATTACTTGGCTTATGATATAGGTTATGGTAATCGTGCAGGAAGCGATCCTGTAGAAATGAAATTAGCAGAAGCAAGTAAATATTATAAGGAACAAAAATATGCTGAAGCACTTCCGATATTTGAATCTGCGCAATCTGAAATCAAAGAAGCAAAACTTTTATTGATGACGGGGATTACTTATTTAGAACTTAATCAATTCGATAAAGCACAGGCGTCTTTTAGTCAACTCGTAACACAAAAAGATCCTGCATTTCAATACCATGGATTATGGTATTCTGCAATGAGCTATCTGAAAGCAGGAGATATTGAAAAAGCAAAAAATCAATTACAGCAATTAGTCAATGCTGAGGATGAAAACGATGTTTTCAAACAGCTAGAAGCAATGAAAATTTTGAAAAAACTTTAAAGGGGGTTTATTTTTCTAAAAAAAATAAAAATCTACTCTACCTTTTTAAGGTTAAAAGAATATACTAATGAACAACACAAAATATAAAGCTTAAATAAGCTTGTAAAATCAAATTTCAAGCATTTACAATAAGCTTTTTTAGATACTGATATAATAGTTTTCACAATGTGGTTTTTTAAAATCACATAAATTTATGACACTTCTTGAATGAAAAGGGAGGTGTTGTCAAATACGAACTATTGTATCAGTATTTATTGGGCAATGCTCAGCAAGCGTATTAGCGAAATTGCTATGCGCTTGCCGACGCCCGGCTACTGATACTTACAACATATTCTTTCTGAAGATTTAAATTTTTACTGATACAAATAGTTTTCCTGCGATGGTTTTCGAAACCTAAGCAGGTGATTTAAAGCTGAATTTTTACAGCTATTAAATGCGAACTATTGTATCAGTATTTTTTTGGGCGAATCGGTAGATACATTTGTCTGATGCGTTTACCGATGTCCATTAATACTTTTCTGTTTTTTATCAATGTATTATTTTATTTGAATTACTGATTGCTTTAATCGGTAAACTGGCGGATGCTGAAAAGCCAAAACAATAGAGTAAGCTTTACCCTAAATTTTTTATTATGAAAAAGACAATGTTATTATCTTTCTTTGCAGCATTTTTAATGTCTGCTTTTGCCTTTACTCCAGCTACAAATGCAAATCTGGAAAATTCAGCTAAGTCCGGTTTATTTTTACCTATGTGTACTGGGACTATTCAGGCAAGTGTAGAATGCGCTACTGAAGACCCTTCTAACGCTACTATTACGGTGAGAAATAAGGAGACAGGTGCTCTGGCTTATACCGGTCCGGCTGACGGGATTCAGGTAGGACTTACCCTTCAACCAGGTACCTATGTGGTAAGTGTTGCTACAACAGGTCATTGCCAATTTACCGTGAAATGGGATTTTTGTGGAGATAACTATAATGACCCTCCTGTAACAGTTAATAATGGTTCGGTAAGTGTGGGATCTATTACTGTTGAATAAAAGGTATTGTTTTAATAAAATGAAAACACCTGATTCATTGAGTCAGGTGTTTTTTTATTCAAGTAGAATTATTAAAAAGATAGATCAAGTTCTTAATTCATCCTCGAAAAGATAGCGTTAGTAAAGTAGATATTGCTTTAGAATACAAAAAGAACTAATTTTACGCGGCCTAAAACTCTGATTAGGTCGTGATCTCACCTCGGCTAACCGGAGTCCATTAGGACACCTTCCGGCGCAAGCTGGGAGGTGATTTATGTTTTGATTCTAAAATCAAAAAAGCCTTGAAGGGATACTCCAAGGCTTTTTATTTTTAAGATGTTTTTTACTATTCCTGAATCACAAAAGTCTTCGCATCTCTCGCTCCTAATACTTTTATAAAATAAGAACCCGAAGGTAAATCCGAAATATCTAGCTGGATGGTATTCCATTCTTTACCTGTTTGTAGACTCAACCGCTTAATCACTTGGCCGGTAACATTGGTAACGATCAACTGAGCATTTTCACGTTCAGCAAAAAACTTCACATACATGCTATTGCTACCTTTAATTATAGGATTTGGATATACTGCTATGTCATGTTCTTGACCACAATTAGTCGTAATGTGAAGTACTTTAGAATATTCAAAACTACCATCTAGGTCTATCATTTTTAAACGATAATAATTTTCAGCAGCAGCGTCAGAATCAGTTATTTGGTAGGTCTGTCTCATTGATCCACCTTCAGCATTTACTGTTTTAAAATGTTGGAAAAGCTGACCATCTCCACTCCACTCCAATTCATAATGACTAAATGATTCTTCGGTCTCTGCTGTCCAGGTCAATTGAATATTACATCCCATTACCTC
>CAKZTD010000296.1 GCA_937921595.1 uncultured Saprospiraceae bacterium | reverse complement strand
GAAATACCAAATTCGCTAGTAGATCAAGGCTTATCCGTAACAATCGGAGCTCATGATAAAGATCATAGCTCTCTAACGGTAACGAATAGATTCAATCGCATTTCGAAAACATACAATTTATCGACGGCCTCGACTGATATTATCAGTCCATTTGGAGGTGGGATATATATTAATGTACCAATAGATTCTCAATTGGATTGGTTTGATTTGACAATTAGTGGAGCCGTAAAATCTCCCTATTTTTCATGGCGTAACGGGAGAGAAACGGACCCTGATGTATGGGCACTTGAGCTTGCTGGACATGAGGTAGAATGGGTTGATCTAGAATCAGATAAATATATGATGACCTTACCCTTAGCTCATGTAGGAAGTTTGACCGATCCGACATCATTAATGACCCAATGGGATGACATTATGGATGGATATAGATATGTCGGAGGACGAACTAACCCTAGACCAAGAACGGAATATTTTGCAATTGATTCTAGGTTACCTTCCAATGGATTTGGAACGGGTTACCCTCAAGTCATTGGTGATAATAGTGCACCTTTTGCACCATTCAATTCTTCTGATCTTTATCCGACTCAAGTTCTAAATTCGGATTTTTGGGATTCTGGACTTCACATTACATTTCATGAAATGGGGCATGCCGTTATGCATCCTACATTAGTTGATGAAGTAGAAACAATCGTTCATGTTCCTACTGTTTACATTTACAATGTCCTCTATGGATTATCGATCGATGATGCATTCAGGTTTTCATCTGATGAGAATTTTACATTAAATGAAGCAGCCATCGATTGGATGATTACATTCAATTTTCGGAATAATAATGACATGGGATGTGACCCAACTATGGATGAGTTAGTTTGTGATGAGTTGAGATATCAGCATCGAGGATATGCTAAGTATATTGACATGGCGAAGCATCTCGGTTGGGAAACGGTTCACAATATGAACAATGTATTTTACGACACTTGGACTACAGGTGGAGTTGGAAGTCTAGACGTAACAAAAAACAATGTATTAGAAGCTGCTGCTGAATCAAATGGAGTGAATGTGTCACCACTCTTTCATTTTTGGGGCTTAGCACCATCATCATCACTTCAAGCCCAATTAGAAATTTTGCCACAAAGTTCTGAAATCTATAACCAGTTGATTGCTTACTACAATATAATACCTGGTACCCAAGCTGAATTTCTTCCTTGGCGAGACATTCTATTAAATAGTAAAGATCCTGTTCACCACGATCGGATCAATGACGTTTATAATAATTATGAGTCTGAAAATTATGCAGAACAAATGCAAGATCAAATCTGCTCTATCATAGAGCTCTATTTTCCAGATAGCACTTTTTGTAGTGCTCCTACTTCCAATACTAATTTAGAATTGAATGATGATTTTATACTTTTAAATCCAAATCCAACAAATGGAATATTTACGATTGACGGAGATTTTCAAAATTGTTCTATTCAAATTTTATCAGAAAACGGTACTATTCATTCTGATCTTAAAAAACAGAATAGTCCATTAAAAATTGACATAAACCATCTGCCTGCTGGACTATATTTTATAAAAATATCAAAAGATGATGATTCGTATTTACGCATTAAGCAAATAATAAAAACAAATTAAGTTATTGAATTTTTAAAGTCCAATTAGAAATTTGTTCTCCGATAGCAGTAGGATGATCTTCAGTCAAATAATGTTTGCCTTTCCCTACATTGAAAAAGGAGACATTTTTAAAATGCTTTTTAGCATATTCAATATTTTTTTTCCGAACAATCATTCCCGGTTTTGCATGGATGATAAAAAATGGAACTGAAGAATTTATTTTTATTAAGCCCTCAGCTATGTAATCTAGTTCATCAGCAAAATCACCTTTCTGTTTGGATTTTCCTTTTTTCGGAACGGTATGAGGCCCTGCGCCATATAGCATAATTTTCCGCCTTTCGATATTATCTTTATAAGGTTCATTGTACTTTTCTTCTAAGGCATCTGTGTATTTTCTCTGGACCGACATCTTCAACATCATGCTAGGCATTTTATTTTTTTTAACGATCATCTTGTAAGCTCGCTTCTCACTTTGCATCATACCAAACATCATTTTTTGCATCATTTTCAAACTCTTAAACCATTCCCTTGAGGGCATGTACATCGCTTCGACAAATACAATCCCTTTGATATTTGACTCCTGCTCTATGGCATATTTCAACCCATAAAGTGAGCCTATATCCGTTACTACCAAAGTGACATTTTCGAGATTTAAACTATCAATAAATCCTTTGATATAACCGTAGTGCCTTTTGATGGAATAATCGTCATGGCTAGGAATTCCCGACTTTCCATAACCAACTAAATCTACCGCAATAGCCCTGTTATTCTTTGCCACCTTTGGGATAACGTTACGCCACAAATAGGAATTATCTGGAATGCCGTGAAGGAATAAAACAGGGTCACCACTACCCTCTTCATAATAGGCCATTTGAATGCCATCTACTTTTTGAAATTTGTAAGTATGTTGAAATGCTGACGAAATATTCTTTTCAGATTTTTGAGCAGTTCCTAGAGTCGTAAAAACAAGAGTCATTAAGACCCCAATAAATAATTTTATATTGATTTTCATGATGTTTATTTTTATTCAATCAAGTAGTTCATAGAAATTGGATGTACATTAGATTGATGTCCATTTTCTGGAAGCAAATACTTCATCTACTTCAGGCTTAGTATTGTGATTGGCATAGTTACTCATGGTTTTCACAGCTATACCTGCGATAATTCCCAAGACATGATTTTCGGAATATCCTACACTAAGAAAAGGAGTGATTTGCTCAGGAGACACCATGCCCCGATTGCCTGTGAGTTGCTTGGTCAAAATGGACAAGGCAGATAATTTCGGGTCTGCAATTGGTGTGTTATTTCTAATAGCATCTGTAACTTCAGTTGGTACATTTGTCATTTTATCCGCCACAAAACTATGGGCAGCCATACAGTAAGTACATGCATTTTCGAAAGCCACAGAAAGGAGAATCACTTCTTGTTCGACAGGTGTAAAGCCTGCATTTTTTCTAAAGCTATTGTATGCATAAGCATAGGAATCAAGTAGTGCAGGATTCTGTCCCATTTTGAGATACATATTGGGCGCGAAGCCCATTTTGGCCTTTGTATCATCTAATATTTTATTGCTGATCTCAGAAGAGATGGGAGTGCTTAGTTTTAAATTTGCCATTTTGCGGTTAATTTTTTTAATAAAATAATCCTCACAAATTTGGCGACTATAGCGATATTAAATGTTGCTTAAAAGCTCATACCCTCATCTTTTTGGCTCATTCGTAAATGGGAAGGTGTAAATCCGTAATATTTTTTGAAGGCTTTATTGAAATGATTGATATTTTCAAATCCACAAGCATAAGCGATTTCAGAAATAGACTTTGACTGAATAGAAAGGAGTTGATGAGACTTTTCCAGTTTTTTTAGTAAGAAATATTTTGCCGGTGATTGGTCAAAATAATTTTTAAATTTTCGTTTAAAAGTAGCCAAACTACATCCACACAATTTAGCTAATTCAGTCAATGAAAGATTGGCAAAAGTATTTTGATTAATGATTTCTTTAAAGTCATATTCAAAAGGTGTGAACAGTGCATTTACAAAATCATGGATAGAGTTTTGTGTTTTTCCAAGCAGTAATAAAAGCTCTTTCAGTTTACTTGAAACAAGATTATCATCCCTTAAGTCCGGATTCTCAAATAAGTAATTAATGCTATCGATAAAGAGTTTCATCAATGGCTCTACCTTGGAAGAATGCACATCAAAATTTCGTTTAAAGTCAACTAATTTTAAATCGGTTTGAAAAAAATCTTTGACCATTTCTGGATAAAAATAGGCTCCAAATACAATGATGTCTTCGCTTTCATTATGCTTCGATGATTGTTCTATAAAGTAATTTCCGCATTTGGCGACAACCGCTTCACCTGTCTTTATTTCAATTAAATTGGTTGGTGATCTAAAAGAAAAAGTACCTTCGCTCATATATAAAAAACAAGCTTCATCTTCTTGAAACATTTTTGGAATCCGATGAAATGATCCTTCCATTTGCACTTTTTCAAATACGATTTTTCCTTTGTACCGAATACTCTTTTTTTTCATAAACCTATCGATGTGTTTACTGTGATTATACATTGATTCTTAGAGCTACATAACTGATCTACTTTCCAACAATTCTATCCTATTGCCAAATGGGTCGTAAAACGAAAATCGGTTAAATAATGGTAGAGGATTGTCTTCTTTTATTCTTATTCCATTATTGATTAATTTTGTTTTTATGTTTTCCAGTTTTGTAACTTCAAATGCCGGATGTCTTTTTGATTTATTAACTTGATCTTCTGTACCAATATGCAATTCAATCTCCGCAATTTTCAACCAAAATCCTCCATTCTTTTTTAAATCCCTTGGTTTTTCTATTTCTTCTAAGCCCAAGAGATCACAATAAAACTTTTTTGCCGCTTCTTCCTTGTTCTTTGGAATGCAAATTTGGATATGATTTAGTCTTACAAACTCTATTTTGATTTGTTCTTTCATTTTATTTCCCTTTGCTGTAACTGCTTTGACATTCTCTAAAATAGCTAATTCCTATTGATTTTCAAGAATTTAGATGGCCTCCTTGTCCGAAATAAACCAAATACTAATAGAAACTGACATTCTAGTTTAAATTCCTTAGATTCGTTTTATGTCGGATAAGCCTAAAATAAAAATCGCATTAATTGGATTAGGGAGTATTGCTCAAAAAGCTTATTTACCTATTTTAGCAAATCATTCAAAAGTAGAACCGATACTTTGCACAAGAAATATTCAGACGTTAAAAGTTCTTTCGCATCAATATAGAATAAATGAAACTTACTCAAATTTAGATGAGCTGATACTTAACAAACCAGATGCAGCAATGGTTCATAGTTCAACTGAAAGTCATGCACTCATTATTTCAAAATTGTTGAAAGCTAAAATTCCAGTTTTTGTTGACAAGCCATTAAGTTATTCGCTAGAAGAATCCGAAAAGATAATAGAATTAGCCACTAAAAATAAACTGCCATTATACCTTGGCTTTAACCGAAGGTTTGCACCTTTAGTAAAATCATTATCAGAAGTACCAAATCCGATTCAAATATCGTGGCATAAGAATCGTGTTAACTTGGCAGGAAACCCAAGAGTTTTTATTTTTGATGATTTTATACATGTCATTGATAGTCTTCGTTTTCTAGGAAAAGGAGCGATTCAAAATATAAATGTTGTTTCTAGAGTTAAAGATAAAAAACTAGAAAACATTCAAGTCCAATGGCAACAAGGAGAAACTTTTCTATTTGGAGGAATGAATAGGATTAGTGGAATTACCGAGGAAAAAATCGACCTTTTTTCAGAAGGAAATAAATATGTAATTAATAATTTAAGTTCTGGTACTCATTATACAAAAGAAGCAGAGAATATTTTGAAATTCGGGAATTGGGAATCGACTTTATACAAACGAGGATTCGTAAATATGATTGAAGATTGGATCAATGTTTTGGAAGAAAGAAGTTACAATTCTAAATCAATTGAGGATATTTGGGAAACTCATCAATTATGCGAAACGATCTTAAATAAAGTATTAAATAGTTAGAAGAAAATATCTTTCGTCTACTAAAATTTCAAAAAATTTAAATTCTAAAAAAGAACAATTCAATGACAGTAATCAGTCAATCAGTAATAAAAGAAATAGCTAGAGAAATAGCCATTGGTAACATCTGTTATATCCATAGGTATTCTACAAAAATCACAACCATTGATCATTCAATCGAAGATGAAAAAAAGATCGAAGCTCAAGAAAAGATACAAGCTGAATTAGAACGTAAAATAGAAAATTACTTAAAACTAGAACAGCTAAGTCCGGAAGATCAATTGGTGATTATGAGGGATTTTTTACAAGAGCTTCCGGATAAGTCTGTCCGTAAACAATTGTCAAACGCTTTGAATCGGAAGAATCCTATTCGAAATTTCAATCAGGCCGTTGAAGGCGACGTAGGATTGAACCAACACTGGAGAAATTTTAATTTTGAAGAGTATCAGCGATGGGTTTCAAATTTCATTATTGATGCTCATAATTTTTAAATAAAGACCCAAGCCAATATTTTAATATTGACCTGGATCAATCTCCGCTCTCATTATTTTTTTAAGGGTAAATAGAATACTTTTATTTTAGTCAGGTTGTATTATATATCTATAAATTACCTTCTATGTAAAGTAACAGAATTAATCATTCTCAGTAAAGAGTTCTGCAACCTATTTTAAGACTACGTTCAACAACGTAGTTTCTTAAGAATATAAATATAATGTTGAAAGGTAGCGTTTTAGGAAAGGTTTAAAAGTCCTTTTTTAGCAGCATAATTGGTCAGAGCCGCGGCATTATGCAAATTCAATTTTTCCATAATATTTCTTCGATGAGTATCTACTGTTCGGTGACTGATATGAAGTTGAGCGCCGATTAATAGATTTGTAAGGCCAGTAGCTACAAGTTTTAAAACTTCAATTTCTCTATTAGTCAAAAGTACTTCCGTATTGTTTTCTTGATGCTTTTTGTTGGTCGAAATGTAATTTATTATTTTCTTTGAAACCTCTTCACTTAGATAAGTATCTCCAGTTGCTACGGTCCTAATCGCTCTAAATAATTCTTCTTTTCTACAGGATTTTAATACATAGCCTTTCGCGCCCTTTGAAAGCATTTGACGAATATACTCTTCATTATCATGCATAGAAAAAACCAGTATGTGCACTTGAGGAAACTCTTCAATAATCGTATCTATAATATCCAAACCATTGACTTCAGGCATATCAATATCCAACAGTAATACGTCCACTTCCTTGCCTTTCATCTTTTCAATCACTTCATTGCCATCAGCCGCTTCCCCTACTACTTGGATTATAGTTCCCCATTCAAATAAAGCTCTAATACCTTCTCTGAAAACATGGTGATCATCAACCAAAAATATTTGAATGGTTTCTTCTTGCATAAAGTATGGGGTTTAAATTTTTGGTTTCCGTTAATTTAGTCTTTGAACAAGCTCTTAGCGTAAAGAGTCATTACAAAAATAAAAGACTATCTTCCTTAATTTTTCCTAAGGTAAAAGGATAACTATCAAATGCCTCACTTATTGAGTTAAAGTTCTTTTTCTATTTCAAATAGTAATCATAAGATATGGATATTTCAAATAATAAAGACAAAACAATCAGAGATTTTTTGAAAATTAGATGTGAATACATTTGGATGTTTGATGCTAATCTCAATTTTTATGATTGCAGTGACTCTCTGTTAGAATTAAGAAAGGAACCCAGAACAGCTTTAATGGGTAGGTCATTAAAGAGTTTTCTATCTGAAAATAAAGATCGTGGTTTATTGGGCCAGTATGAGAATGTTTTAAAAAGGGGCCAATTATTTTATACAAAATATACCATCTCGCAAGATGATGGAACCACCAAACACATTGAATTGAAAGCCCAAAGAATAAGCAATGGAATAACCATCATTGAAAAAGACATTTCTGCCCTTCATAAAGCAAAAATAGAAAGTAATCAAAATGAGCAGAATCTAAGCTTAATCGCTAAACACTCTCCGGACTATTTTACAATAATCGACACAAAAGGTCATATAATATTTATTGACAAAGTAATGCCCGGCTATACCTGGGAGCAAATAAGAGGGGCTTCTATTTATAGTTTTCAGGATAAGAAAAATACCGCTATTATGCGACAATGTATTGATGAAGTGATCTTAACTCAACAATCTAATAACTATGAAATCTTATTCAAAACTCCTAAGGAAGGGGATTTGATTTTTGAAGGCAGAGTAGTACCTATAATTGAAGATGGAATTGTGTTATCTCTTGCCATTAGTGCAAAAGATATTACCGAAAAGAAGAATACAGAAACAGATCTTAAAAATACTAAAAACCAATATTGGGACTTACTTAAACAAACAAACACTATTTTCTTTAGCCAGGATAAGAACCTTAGGTATATCAGTATAATTAATACGCAAACTGATTTTAATGAGAAGGACGTAATTGGAAAAACGGATCAAGAACTCCTTCCTCAAGATAAAGAAGATGCTATAATATTAGAAGATTTCAAAAAAAGTGTTTTAAATGATGGTATAGCAAGACGAGAAGATATTCGATTAATAATAAATGGAATGGTGTATTATTATGACTTATTCGTAAAAGCTATAAAAGATGAACACGGAGTGATTTCCGGAATAAGTTGTGTTTCGATGAATATTACAAACCGTAAGAATGGAGAGAATGCACTAAAGAAAAGTAGAAACCAATTAATGGAGGCAGAAAAAATTGCTCAGCTTGGACAATATGATATTGATTTATCATCAAAAACCATTAAGTGGTCTAATGAGACTTTCCGAATTTTCGGAATTGCTCCCTCAAAAGAAGCACCGAACATGGCTGAATTTCAGGACCTTATTCATGAAGAAGACAAAGAAAATGTTCTGACATTTTTTGAAAAATCAATAGCAGAGAATACTCCTTTTGATATGATCTATAGAATAATCCGATCAGACGGAAACACTCGCTATATCCAAAGTTTTGGTAAAGTCGAAAAAAAATCTAATGGAAAACCGCTTAGGTTCTATGGGACCATGCAAGATATTACCACTCAAAAAATGGTAGAATTCAAGCTAAAAGAGCAGAAAGAATTCATTCAAAAAATTACTGACCTCAGTCCCAATCTTATTTTCATTCTAGAAATAGAGAAAAAAGAATTTGTTTTTTATAATAATGCATCTCAAATAATGCTTGGCTATAATGTAGAAGAGTTGCAGAAAATGCAAAACGATTTTCTTAAACATATGACCTTGCCAATGGATTCAGATTCAAAAGAAGAAATAATCGAAAATACAATAGTTCCTAAAAGCTTAATCCATCCAGATGATATAGAAATTTCAATTGATTTTTTTGAGAAACTAAGCCAGAGTATTGAAGATAAAGTTTATGAATTTGAACATAGAGTCATGCACAAATCAGGTCATTGGGTTTGGTTGCTTGATAAGGCCGTACCATTTAGCCGAGATAAAAATGGACAAATAAAAAAAATCCTAGTGATCAGCAACGACATCAGCCAATTAAAAAAAGTAAATCAAGATACTGAAAATGCCATATTGGCGGGACAAGAAAAGGAACAACAACGTATAGCTGCAGATTTGCATGATGCCCTCAATCCATTATTATCTATAACGAAAATGAGCATTGAATCACTAAAAGACAGTTTTCATCCTAGTAAAAAAGAGGAACGATTAAAACTCGAAAATGCCATCGAGTTGTTAGCACGATCTATGGCAGAAATTAAAGAAATATCCAGTAATCTCATGCCAAAAGTACTATTAGATTTTGGATTGATCCAGGCTATAAAAAATCTGTGTGCAAACATTTCTGATAGTGGAACAATATCCATAAATTTTGACAGCTATGGACTCAAAGAACGTCTCGATAAAAAAACTGAAGTTGGTTTGTTTCGTATAGCACAGGAACTGCTCAATAATATCATAAAACATGCGAATGCCTCAACATCTGAAATACAACTGATTCAGCGTAAGAAAAACCTCATCATGATGGTTGATGATAATGGGATAGGTTTCAATAAATCTCGGGATCAATTGATACATAATGGATTTGGTTTTCGAAATATAGAAAGTAGAGTAAAATCTTTGAATGGAAAAATGGAAATAGATTCCCTTGAAGGAAGAGGAACTACAATTACCATTGCCATTCCGACTAATATAATTTAGCCAAATTCAGAGAACAATTTAGCCAGATTTAGCAATGGCTCCTTACCTGTTATTAAGCTGTTAAACGAATTCACATATCACCTTCTTCCATGCTTATTGATTTAACTTAGTGTCCTACTAAATTTTCAAAAAGTAGTCATTAAAATAATCCTCATCAGAAAATATTTGCAATGCAAGAGCTAAAAATTTTAAACGTTTGCTTCATCTTCCATTTGTTACTTTTCATTTCTTCTTGCAATGGACAAAATCAGTTAAAACAAAATAATCCTCCTACTGAAAAAAATAAACTAGACGCTAGTAGTAAAACAACTAGATACGAAAAACATGATAAAGTTACCTGCAGCATACTTGACAAGGCAGGTCATTTATGGTTTGGCACTTCCAATGAAGGGGTTTATCGCTATGATGGAAAATCATTTGTCAACTTCACAGAACATGATGGACTCTCCAGCAATTACATAAATTGTATTGTCGAAGATACAGAAGGTATGCTTTGGTTTGGTAGTAATGATGGGCTCAGCAAGTATGATGGAAAATCGTTTACCGAAGTACCCGTTCCTTGGGACGACGAAAAAAATATTGGGACAGATTGGTGGAACTCAAATATCGTTCAGTGTATGTTGCAAGATAGAAATGGGAATCTCTGGCTAGGCACTGGTGGGCATGGTGTCTATCGTTATGATGGCAAAAATTTCACTAATTTTTCATTCACCAATGACATGCCGCAATCTGATGGTCTTCACCATAATTACATCCAAAGTATGATTGAAGATAATGCTGGAAACATTTGGTTCACCTCTATGACTCATGGCGGGATCAGTCGTTACAATGGTGAAAAATTTACTCACTTCTCCTCTAAAGATGGCCTTCTAGATGACATGGTGCATTCAAGTTTTCAAGACAAATCTGGAAAGCTATGGTTTGGGAGTATCCAAACGAAGCACAAAGGACTCTACTATTTAGAAGAAGATTCCTTCTCCGGTTATGGAAAAGAAGACGGCCTCTGCGATAATTTTGTAACTGGTTTTTTTGAAGATAAGCATGGAAAATTTTGGATTCGAACAGGCAGTACATTGTGTATTTTTGATGGAAAAAACTTTTCGCCATTTCTTACCGAGGAAGGAAAAGAACTAAAGGGTATTTCTTTTATAATAGAAGACAAAAAGCAAAATATTTGGCTGGGCGGACAGTACGGTCATATATGGAAATATGATGGAAAAACATTAAGCGATTTTACAAATAAAAGTCATTGACCAGCTAAAGTATTAGTTTCTATTCATCCTATCTATGATATCTCCACAGAGTATTGACTCTCAGGAGGATACGATCAACAGAGATCGCCAAGATTCAAATTCAGAAGACATCTCAGTTTAAGCATAATATTGGTACTATAAAATTTCCCCTTAGACACAATGCAACAAAACGTCTTGCAACACTTTTAAAATATATCTATTTAATGTACATTGCCGGCCTAAATCAAGGTAAAAATTATGGGAGACAATAAAATGCTAAATTATATAAAAGATATATTAGAAAATATGCCAACTGGCTGGTTGAGTCTGACCACTCATCGACTAGATATTTATGATGAGAAACTGGCCAAAACTCAATTCTTAGAGCAATTTGAAATCTTATTCAATGGCAATAATTCTGAATCTTCGGCATTAAAGGAATTACCGACTGCTTACGACTATATTCGATTGGGGCATCCTTTATCGTGTATATTGGAATGGGTCATTGCCAACTTGAATAATTTAGATCCAAAAAATGTAATCAGTTTTTCATCAAAGACGATTCCTATTTTGGCCATTCTAAGAAAGAATCTATTCGAAAATAAAAATACCCAAATCATTTATATCGATGAATTGCCAGACTTTTTTAATGGTGAAATCATAAAGGAAATTTATGGTTATAAATTCGATTTAAAGAAAGTTGAGAATATCGAAGACGTTACCGAATTTAATGGGAGCACCATTTTCATTTCACAACAAGATGATATTAGTCCTATTGAACTCAGTTCAAATATTGATTTCTTCATCAACATTCATGCTCACCTTGGAAGTGTTTTATTAGTAAATGGCAAACAGAATGAACCTTATATTTCAGACATCCAACATGTCCGAAGAAGAGAGACCATCGCAATGACGCCAGCCAATTGTCTTACTGCTTTAATGTCTTTAGTTGAGCAATCGTCCATTGATCATAATAACAATACCGAGACAAACAAAACATTGGTCTTAGATTCTATCAAAGAAATTACTGGTTCAAATACAAAAGCACTCGTTGGTTCTAGTGGACTATCTATCCAATATGCGATTATGATGGGGTTGGTTCATGATGCCCTTGAAAATCATAAAGGAAAGGCCATCAAATTTGTTGTTCCTCCAAATTGTTATGGTGGAACAAATGACCAAGCAAGACGAGTTGCTGCTTGCATTGAGAATGTTGAAGTTGTCGATTTACCAGTTGATGGTGATA
This sequence comes from uncultured Saprospiraceae bacterium, assembly GCA_937921595.1. Lineage (GTDB taxonomy): Bacteria > Bacteroidota > Bacteroidia > Chitinophagales > Saprospiraceae > JAHDHW01. The sequence goes on along the minus strand of CAKZTD010000296.1, from coordinate 488 downwards.
ACGATATGGTTCAAAGTATTGATATCGTTTTAGAAAAAATTGCAAACGACAATGCGATTCCTTATATCATCGCTGAAATTCCAACAAACCCTAGAGTTGAAGTTCCAGATCTTATAGAATTAAAAAATGTTTTAAGTAAAGAACGTAAAACGGCAAATGGAGAAATTGCAATAGATCCAGTTTTTATTTTAGATCAAACATTTTGTCCTAATGTTCACTTTTTAGGAGAAGGTGAAATTCTCTCAACGGTTAGGACCATTTCATTTGCTAGTGGATCGAAATTTCCAAGTGGTGGGCTATGTACTGCTGGCTATTGTGTAGGAAATAAAAAGACGGAAGCTTTGATGGAAAAAATAGAGATGCATCTACAACTTTGCGATAACGAGGCTACAAATCTTCAAATGGAAATATTAGCCAATCAATTGCCTTCCATGAAACAAAGAATTCATGATGCTTACAAGAATACTCGTGAATTTGTAACCTTCATC
>CAKZTD010000295.1 GCA_937921595.1 uncultured Saprospiraceae bacterium | reverse complement strand
CGATGCTCAGATTCCCGATCATTGTATAAGAATTTTTGCCCCAGATGCCAGTCTGCGGTGTGGATGATTTTCATGCTGGGAAATTACAGGAAAATATTGTAATAATGAAAAGGAATCAGGACAAAGGCAAAATTTTAAATTAGGAGCTTTGTAAAGGTCTGTTACAGGTAAAAGGAGATTCAATATTCTTTATGGCAAGACTAATTACTAAGGCTCCTTTTTAATAATTCAAACTAATTCTTCACAAATTCCCAAGCTCGTTTTTCTGACCAAGCTCCGGACATCCCCGAGCTCATAAATCCTACATGACCACCATCTTTCGGTGTTTCTAGAAAAATGTATTTATGATTTTTACAAAGATCAATTGGGGAGCATTCTGGAGTAAGAATTGGGTCATTTAAAGCATTGACGAGTAGGGTAGGAATTTGAATACCTTCCATGAAATTTAGGGCTGATCCACTATGATAGAAGTCATCCGCATTTTTATAACCATTGAGAGGAGCAGTAAAATAATTATCGAAATCAGACCATTGTTCTACTTTTGAAAAGTTTTGGAAATCGATCTTTCCTGGGAATTTATTTGCCTTATATTCCATCTTGCCTTTTAACATTTTTAAAAAGCGTTTTTTATAAAATTTGGATTGAGGTTGATCTAGTAAACTCACACTAGTTGCCAAATCACATGGAGCAGAAAAGGCGATCGACTTGGTGATAACATCAGGAATGTTTTTAGCATTAACCCCAAGATATTTCATATTGATATTTCCCCCCATACTAAAGCCAATTAAAATAATCTCTTCATAGTTTTTTGTTTTCAAGGCATGTGCTATGACTTCCTCGATATCTCCGATTTCCCCATGATTATATAATCGCATAGCATGGTTCATTTCACCGCTGCAACTGCGACAATTCCAGGCTAAGACATCCCATTTCTGGTCAGAAAATTTCTTGGCCATGCCTCTGATATAATGTCGCTCCGAATTACCTTCCAAGCCATGCGTAAGAATGACTAGTTGTTTTGAATCATGATCAATCCAATCTAGGTCAACAAAATCACCATCAGAAAGCGTCAATCGTTCACGTTCATAATCTACTCCTTTGATTTTACGGATCAAGGCCGGTAGAATGGTTTGTAAATGAGGATTAAATTGATAGAAAGGAGCTCCTGGATAGGAGGATTTAGAAATCAATGGCATTTTATATTCTTTTTTACAAAAGTATAAATTACCGCAAGACTTTTATGAATCGATAGGTTTCATTTTTATCAATTCCTAAGACTTGAAGAGAATAGACACCAGCACCAATTTCCATTTTACCATAAAGGTTTTCGATCGTTATACCATCAATCACTTCTAAAATGCAGGAAGAGTGCATTTTGCCATTGATGTCATAGATGTTGACGGTTATTTCTCCTTCTTCAATACCTGATAAACGAATATATAATTCATCAACTGAAGGATTTGGAAAAATGCTGATTTCGCCAGAATCAAAATTGACTTCTTTGATGATAGAATAGCGGATGCTACCATCAGTTCGTAACAATTTCAATCGATAAAAAGTAGGCATTTGCAAATTAGGTTGCTCATCAATTTGCTCATAAACAGAAAGATTATTGGTATTGTTGGCAGCTATTGTTTTGAAATCAATAAAACTGATGCCGTCATCTGATTTTTGGAGAACATATTCCAGGCTTTCATTTTCTAAAGAAGTACTCCATTCAATAGTCACCTTTTCTGTTTGAGCATTAGGAACGGCTTTGAATGATAACTGAAAAGGAATAGTTCCACCTAACCAAGATTTCACACCGGCACTATAAGCTCCGTTTAATTCAAGTGTTTCGATTTCAGCAAATTCACTAAAGGTTACTTCATTTTGACTCCAGGAAGCAGAACTACTTAGATTCGCTAGATCAAATAGGTTTGTCTCTGAGCTAAGTATGTTTGGATCGTAGGCATTTTCAGTTCCATTTAATTTATAAAATACAAGTTCCTGAATGTTTTGAGTTAAAGGAAAAGTATTTTTAATATCATTAAAATCTATTGGGTCATAATAGAACCTTACCTTAAAAGAAGAATTATTAGATATAGAAGATTTTATCACCCATGATCGATTCAGGGTATACCAATCATCGCAATTTGGATAAAGCGCATCACTAAGATTATTGGCTTCACCACTACCTAATCGGTTATCGTTATTCACTTGTATAATAAGAGATTGATCAAAAACATTTCCGATATCCGCAGTGTCTGTAAATATGGAAAGTAAGATTTTACTATCTGCTGTTTCTGAAAAATGCGTCCAACCATCTTTATCTATACATTGATGGTTTGCACTGGTAATACCTGGGGTATTTTGTAAGGACAAAAAGTCTGCTACCGGGTTTCCACTTAAGTTACCTTCATTGTAAAAGAGGTTATGGTTTTCAATGATAAAAGTATTATTAATATCTCCAATATTTTTGAAAATACCACATTCTAGATTTTTTAAAATTCCATTATTTTGAATGATTCCAAAGTTTTCAAATTCCCCTGAAGTTTCAAACTCACCACCATTAATGTAAAGAACGCCCATATTGGAAAAGTGGGTATCAATTAATTTTACTGGACCATAATTATAAAAGCGACCATCAGTTGTATTGATGAATTCATCTCCAAAATCAAACTGTAAAGTACCAGAATTATCGAATTCTCCATTATTAACAATATTTCCGGCGCTATACAACTCACCATCATTGTCAATAACTAATTGATTCGTTAATTCTCCATAATTGAGGATCGAACCATCTTCATAATTTATTATGGTGCTATTATTAATGACATCTCCAAAGAAGGTAAGGATATTAGCGTTTTCAATCGTAAAATCTATTGTAATTTCTTGATTAATAGTAGGAAGAAAATCACCAGAAGGAGAGGTGGGAATAGCTGCATTATTTCCAGACATGGGAATACCATTTGACCAATTTTGAGTCTCAAACCAATCAGAACTCTCAGTACCTAGCCATAAGGTCTGGGCATAAGAAATACTTGAAGATGCTAGCAAAAAGCTCAGCAAAAAGTATCGCAACATGACTAATGGAAAGCTCCCACCAAATATTTTTCGGTTAGAGTTTCCTTGTATTTTGAAATCTAAGTTCACAGTAATTGTATTTATTTCTAATGTGAAATAAATGTCTTGTAATACGGTATTGGGTATAAAACTGGTCTTGGGAAATTATCCAATGGATAATAATAAGGTTGTAAAACCTTTAGGGGGAAAGAATAAAATGGGAGGATTAATGAACGGCAAATTACATAAAAATATTGGCATTTCAAATATTAATCTTCTGCATGTGATTTCCAGCTTGAAATTTTATTCTTATAAAAGCCCATTTTTTTATAATTTCACGTTTCAAAATAGAAAAAATGAAGCGAATATTAATCAAAAATGCTAAAATAATCAATAAAGGGAAGATTACGGAAGGAGACCTTCTAATTATTGATGGTTTTATAGACCGTATTGACAAAATTATTGATACTTTTTCAGATATCGAAATAAATGCTGAAGGAAAATATGTGATGCCTGGTATTATCGATGATCAAGTTCACTTTAGAGAACCTGGTTTGACTCATAAGTCTGACCTCTATACTGAGCCTAAAGCTGCAGTGGCAGGTGGAGTAACCTCTTTTATGGAGATGCCGAATACCAAGCCTCCTGCTGTTACTCAGGAACTTTTACAAGACAAGTATGATATTGCGAAGCAAAAATCTTTAGCCAATTACTCCTTTTTTATGGGAGCGAGTAATGACAATATCGAGGAGGTTTTGAAAACAGATCCAGAGAATGTTTGTGGAATCAAAGCATTTATGGGATCAAGTACGGGGAATATGCTGGTCGATAATCCAGTGACTTTAGAGGATCTTTTTTCAAAAGTGCCGATGTTGATCGCGACTCATTGTGAAGATGAATCGACGATTCGAAGGAATTTGGCAGCTTATCAAGAAAAGTATGGAGAAGATATTCCAGTTGAATGTCATCCTGAAATTCGTTCTGTTGAAGGATGTTACAAATCTTCTTCCTTTGCGGTTGAGTTAGCCAAAAAGCACAATACTAGGCTTCATATTCTTCATATTTCAACGGCAAAGGAATTAGATCTTTTTAGAAACGATATTCCTTTAAAAGAGAAAAGAATTACATCTGAAGTTTGTGTACATCACCTATATTTTAATGCTGATGATTATGCCAGATTAGGTTCACAAATAAAATGTAATCCTGCTGTAAAAGGTAAAGAACATCAATCTGCATTATTTCCTGCTTTACTAGATGACCGGCTAGATATTATTGCAACTGATCATGCACCTCATACCTGGTCAGAAAAGCAAAATAAATATACCTCAGCTCCAGGAGGTGTTCCTTTGATTCAGCATTCTTTAAATGTAATGCTGGAGTTTTATCACAAGGGAATGATCAGTCTTGAACGAATTGTAGAAAAGATGTGTCATGCACCAGCAGAGTGTTTTAATGTTCGAAGAAGAGGTTATGTGGAAGAAGGAAACTGGGCAGATTTAGTAATCTTTGATTTGGAGAAAGAATGGAAAGTGACTAAAAATAATGTTTACTATAAATGCAATTGGTCCCCTTTTGAAGGCCATACCTTTAAAGGTAAAATAATGAGTACCATCGTAAGTGGGCATTTGGCTTATCATGATGGTGAATTCAATGAAAATAAAAAAGGGGAACGGTTGAAGTTTTTGGTGTGAGAAAGTTAACAAGGGAATAAGTTAGCAAATACTTTCGCGTTTTGCTAAGGTGCTAACTTATTCCCTTGTTAGCTTAATTTAGAATAAAAGAATCCGCATTAACCAGCATTCCAGCAATCGCAGCAGTTATAAAGCAAGCAACGGTACCACCGATTAAAGCTTTGATTCCAAATTCTGCTAGGGTTTTTCTTTGGCCCGGAGCAATTGCTCCAATTCCTCCGATTTGAATTCCTATCGATGCAAAGTTTGAAAATCCGCATAGTGCATAAGTTACTATGATTAGGGATTTAATATTTAAAACCTTAGTGATTTTTGACAATTCAGCGTAAGCGAAAAATTCATTAATGACTGTCTTTTGTCCAAGGAGTTGACCGACCAAAAATATATCTTCAGATGGAACACCCAATAACCAAGAAACAGGAGCGAAAATTAAACCAAGGATAAATTCTAGATTTAATCCTTTTATCGTTGCTTCCTGCATTTGAAAACCATGTTCGCTAAGGTATCCTGCAAAACTTTGTACCCATCCATTTAGTGGCGTATAGTATCCTATGATGTCCGAAAGAACGAAGTTGACCATAGAAACAAGAGCTGTGAAAACCAAAAGCATGGCCCCAACGTTGACGGCTAATTTAAGACCGTCAGTTGTTCCAATAGAAATAGCCTCCAATATATTCGATCCGTTTGCATCTTTTGGTAATACAAAATCCTGAACTACCTTATCTTCATCAACTTGTGGGTATAATATCTTGGCAGAAATAATTGCAGCAGGAGCTGATATTATAGAAGCCATCAAAAGGTGTTGTGCGAATAAATTTTGAGAAGCTTTGAGCGTAGCTTCGCTTGCAGCCATAGCTATTTCATTTTCAGCTAAATTGCCAGCTGCTATTAATTCGCTGGCTTGAGTATTGGCAGCAGCCATAGTAAGATCGACTATCTCTGGATCAGCAAGTGATGTTTCGAAAATAAATTTAGCTAAATACGCTTTTACTTCTGCTGCCAAAACTGTTGATCCTTGAATCGCTTCTGCGGCCATATCAGGTATAGTGGCAAATGAATTCCCCAGATATCCTACATACGCTGCGAAAACTCCTCCAGCAATCGTGGCCATACCTCCAGTCATCAAGCACAGTAATTCTGAACGAGTCATCTTTTCCAAATATGGTTTAACGATTAAAGGTGCTTCTGTTTGACCTATAAAAACATTGGCTGCAGCAGCAAGACTTTCCGATCCGGAGAGTCCCATAATTTTTCTCATGACCCAAGCAAAACCATAGATGATTTTTTGTAAAACCCCCAGATAGTAGAGAAGGGAAGAAAGAGCAGCAAAAAAGACAATGGTTGGTAATACTTGAAAGACAAAAATATAACCAAAACTTCCGATATCCGAGACTAGACTTCCAAAGAGAAATTCTGCTCCTGCGGTTGTAAATTCAAGGACTACGACAAAGAATTTTGCTACAACCTCAAAGATTTTTTGAATAAAGGGAACATATAAAATAGAGACCGCTAATACAATTTGAATTCCTAAGCCTTTTAAGACCAAAGGCCAATTTATCTCTTTTCGGTTTGCACTCAGTAAATAGCAAATACCTAATAAGACGACGATCCCAATAGTCCCTCTCAGTAAGCCTAATACAAAATCCATAGTTTTTGTTTGTTTTGATAGAATCAAAAGTAAAGAAACCCTTTGCTATTGCAAAGAAACAGGCTGAATTATTTATAAGCAGGTTATTTATGAATCTATTCAGAACTTTCAATTTCAATGGATCACTATCGAAAATAAAATTTGAACAGGTTCTTATTATTCTTAAATTTGCCCTTTAAATGTTGAAGTTGTTCAAAAATGAATTGATGAATTATTTGCAAGTCATTGAATCTTAATAACTTCAGTTATTTTTTTTTACGTAGCTAGAGCTACGTAAAAGAAAATAAGCTTTGTTCTAAAAATCAAGCACTTACAACTAATTTCAGAATACATTCTTGAATAACTTCATGAAAAACAAACCATACTTAATCGGAATAACTGGCGGAAGTGGGTCTGGAAAAACGACCTTTATAAAAAGAATCAGAGAAGAGTTTAATGATGACGAGCTTTGTATCGTTTCTCAAGATGATTATTACCTGCCCCGTGACAAACAGTACACGGATAGTAACGGAGTGAAAAATTTTGACCTTCCAAAATCTATTAACAAAAAAGAATTTAGGAAAGATATCCAGAAATTGATTGCCGGTGAATCCTTCACTAAGGAGGAATATACCTTCAATAATGAAAATGCTGAGGGTAAGAAACTAATTTTCAAACCTGCTAAGATTATCATAGTCGAGGGGATTTTTGTATTTCATTTTAAAAAAATAAAAAGGCTTCTTGACCTGAAAATATTTCTCCACGCGAAAGAGAATCTAAAAGTGATCCGACGAATTAAGCGGGATCAAGAAGAAAGAAATTATCCAATTGAAGATGTTTTATATCGGTATGAAAAACATGTACTTCCTACCTTTGAAAAATATATTAAGCCATACCAAGAAGAGGCAGATCTCGTTATTAATAATAATCGAAATTTTGAAAATGGCCTTGATGTTGTTCTTGGCTTTTTAAGAGACAAGGTGAAGTAGCCAGAGGTGAGGAGTGAGTTCAAATGTTTATGTAATGATGTAGTTTTGTCTGGTTCACATAATCAAATAACTATATCACCACAGTATCATATTTTAGAGCGCTATTTTCCTATCATTTTTTTTGACAAAGTATTCATTATAAGAAGCCTATGAGATTAATATTTGTCTTTTTATTTTCTTTGATGACTTGTCTTTCTATGGGCCAAATTCAAAAAGGTGATTGGTTAGTCAGGGGAGGAGGTGCAACGGTGAATAATTCTGAATTAGTAAATTCTTCAGCAAATATCGACCTTAATCTAGAACTCGGTTATTTTATTTCAGATCATTGGATGGCTGGTGCAGGACTTAATTTGAGTCTTTCTGAATTTTCTACTTTCGTAGGGAATAAATTATTTGGTAGATATTACTTTCGGGATAGTCTTTCTACAAGACGATTTTTTTATTTGGAAGGACGATATGAACGAATTCAATTTGCTCCTGTAAAAACTGGAAATAGCGATCGACGATTCAATTATAATTCTGGAATTATTGCTTGTGGGGTGGATTTTTTCCTTTCAGATAATTTGGCAATTGAAACACAATTAGATTATTATTTCTTTAATAAAGTCTATCAGTTTAACAGGCCTAATTTGGTAAGGGAAGATTTTTTTACTTTCAATATTAAATTTCAATACTTTTTTCGATATCGGGATTTTAATAAAGAACGCTTGATTGATTATCGATTAAGTTTGGATAAAGGTGTCCGATTTCTTGGTGGCAAGTTCGTGATTCAAGATAGAGATCAAAATCGATTTGGAAACATACAAACCTTGAGACCTGTTTTAGGAGTTTTTATAAAAAAGAATCTGGCTCTTGGAGGAGAATTTGTTTACGAAGCTACTAGCCGTTACGATAAATTTAGAATTGGCTTGATTCCTTTTTCTCGTTATTATTTAAATCTTGGAAGAAAGAAAAAAATATTTGTAGAAGCAAAAGGGGGCTATCAATTGGGATTGGACAGAGGAGGAAATAATGACTATAAAAAAGATCATTCTTTTAATTATGGAGCAGGATTAGGGCTTAGTAATTTTATTACTGAGGAAGTTAGTTTTGATATTGTGTATTCATTTTTACAATATTTAAATTATAATGACGAACTTAGTAAGATACAAAAGGGAAATAATCAACGTGGCTTTTCTTTTGTATTGCAATATTATTTTTAAGTTATAAAAGTGAAAAGTAAATAAAGTCATAAGGTACTGGTTACTTTTTATTCTGCTAACTCGCATTTTAAAATTCTGAAAAACCAAATGAAAAATTCTTACCTCAAACTAGGAGCCATCCTAGTGCTTGTCATCCTATCTTTTCAAACCAATGCACAGATTGTTAATATTGAAGCAAAACGTGTTGCACATGTCGATTCTTCAGAATGGTATGGTCGCTTGAATCTTGCATTTAATTTAGTTGAGAATGGAAATTCAATTGTCAATTTAAATGGAGGCACAAATCTGGAGTATGTAAAAGGAAGGCATTGGTTTTTGACTTTGACTAATTTTAATTTTGTTCAGGTCGGAAAAGAAGATTTTATCAACGATGGATTTCTACATTTTCGATATAATTATAGCATCAATAAAGTGATCTCTTATGAAGCTTTTACTCAGTTCCAGTATAACGAAAAACTCAGCTTAAAACTACGGTGGCTACTCGGATCAGGGTTGCGATTTACACTTTTAAATAAAGAAAATCATAATGCTCACCTTGGACTGACTTACATGTATGAGTACAATGAAGAAACAAATCCAGAAATAGAATTTAGGGATCATCGATTGAGTTCTTATTTTTCATTTGCAATCAGACCTTTTCAAAACGCGACCTTGCGAAGTACTTCTTATTTTCAGCCTGTGCTTTCTGATTTTAATGATTTGCGTTTGTCTTCTCAAACAGCATTAGCCATTAATCTTACTAAAAAATTGAAGTTTACGACCACTTTCAATATCACTTATGATTCAAGAGTACCCGAAGGAGTGGTGAACACAATTTATAGTTTTAGAAATGGTATTCGATGGGATTTTTAGAAAGGAAATAATAAGTGAGCAAGTTAATAAGTGAGCAATGAACTTTGGACTATTACCTATTTGTTCCTCTGTTCTTCTATTCACTTGTTTCCTTGTCTCAAACAATTACATCAAATTCATCGTCAGGATTCAATTGGATAAATCGATCCATTGCACTTATCTTTGTATGTTGCTGAGCTTTAAGGCTTTCTATAACATCAGTAATGAACTTTTCATCAACCAGTCTTTTCACATCTTCAAAATGAGCGAGTTGATCTGACATTCTAAACTTAAAACCTTGTTCGAAATTGGCATCTTCAAATTTGACGGTTATTCTCATGTCCATTTTAAAGACCGTTATTTTTAATACAGGATGTTCTATGTTGCCTATGATTCTCATTTTCTTTTTTTGTAAAGATATTTATTATTTAAGTAACCGGACATTATTAATTATACAAAATAAATTTAAAAGTGGGGGCAATATTTTTGTTGTAACCAAAGAAAAATCCCTCCAGCTTTCACCAGAAGGATTTTTGCGCTTTAATGTTTTAATGCTTTAAAATAAGCGACGATACCAACAAACAAAAAAATCATTCTTCAAACAAATAGGTTGCAAGATTTGCTGGTATCTACTCTTCGATTTAGAATAAAAAACAGGGAAAGTTTACAATGAGATAAAACCCCGTTTTAATAAAATCTATTTTTGGGTGCGATCAGAATATTGCCGATTTTCAAAATGAACTAAGTGCTTTAATGTTAGTATGGATTTATATAATCATTCTAAAAGCAACACTTAGAAATGAGTGAAAAGGGTTAGGTTCGTTTTTGCAATACCTTCTCGCAATAGTAATCATGAACGAAGAGTATTCGGACATCAAATAAACTCGGTAAAAGCTGACCATCTGCAAAATCTCTTTACATAGTACTATGTAATAGCCTCTCTTTCAATCTCAGATTCGAGAGCAGAAAATTATTATCTATTAAAATATTTATCTCGCTTTTTAGTTTTTTAATGGATGTTCTTATAGTGTGTGGCGCGATAATAAATACCAAAATAGACAGAAATCATTACGATTGTCAGTCTTTTAATATAAGCGTTTGAAGGTATCTCAAAAACGGTAGGGAATGGCTTAGCGGAAACGCTAAACCTTTTTTGTATCTCTATAATTAACGACTGCAAAGTATACAAATTATTTCTAATGTCATAAGAAATTGAAATTATTTTTGAAATAGAAGAAAGGCATTTTAATATTCAGATGTAGCGCACTTTTAAAAAGAGGACTATTATATCTTTTGAATTCCTTCGGATAGTAGTTTATACAATTGCACCCAATCCGGGTTATTTTCAATGAGCTTTAGATGGCGTTCAATGGTCTTTTGATCTCCTCGGATAGCTGGGCCCGTCTGCATATCTTTTGGATGATTATGCTGAATTTTTAAAACAGTCTCAAGCATTAAAGGTTTTAGAATATCAAAACTGATGCCTTCTGTCTCCGTTATTTTTTTGGCAATATGGAAAAGATGATTTGAAAAATTATTTGTAAAAACAGCGGCTACATGTAATACACTTTTTTGATGGTCATTGATCTCAAAAATATTGGGACAGATACTTGACGCATAGTGATGAAGCTTTGTTCTATTCCGTTTTTGAGGACTATAGATGCAAAGTGGCAGCTGATCGAAGTCTACTTTTTTATTGATAGAAAAAGTTTGGAGTGGGTAAAAACAACCGTAATTTTTGAAAAATGGTTTGAGTAGAGTAGAAGGTGCCGAACCTGAAGTATGGACAACCAATTTGTCTTTTAAAATGGACGCAACTTGTGCCGCAACAGACGCAATGGCATCATCATGAACGGCAATAATATAGAGGTCAGCATTTTGCTGGAGAAGGCTTAGATCATTTATCGCCTCCGCATTGATTGCTTTTGCAAGTTTTCTTGCCTTGGTGATTTTACGACTAAAAACCTGAGTGATGGACATTCCTTTTTCAAAAAAACGATGTCCCAAATGATGGCCAACATTACCAGCACCAATTAGAACAATTTTCTTTTTTGAAACAGCCATAAATTAAGCTTGTCTTCTACGATTAATCATACTCGCAGCCAATCCAAGCATCATCATGATGGTTCCCATCCAGAAGAAGTTTATACCAGGGAATACGATGGTTTCTAAAACAAGATAATCTGATCTTAATGCGTCTTCTGTCATCTCAACAGGGATTGCTCGTTCGGATTGTTCCGCTTGAGCGACTCCAATTTTAACCGTCTGATTATTTGGATCAATTTCCTGAAAAATGAAATGCAATCCTATTTCTTCAACTTGATCCTTCAGGTTATAAGGTTGATTACCACGGATCAAATAGATTGGTTCTGTATACCAGGGTTTTCCATCTGGATCTTGGATATTTAGCTTTGCACCAACGGCAATGTCACCTTCTTGTTTGGTGTATTCTGGATTATTAGGTTCCGTATTGAAGCCTTTAAATACTATTTTTGAACCATTAAAATTAATCTCTTCACCTTCTTTTAAAGTGAAATCTGTGAATTTTAATTTTTGATTCATATCAAAAACTCTAGCAAATATTTCTTCTGGAAGTTTGACCCGAACACCAAGATCATTGATCTGAGTAGGGTAGCTGTAGACCATATTTTTTCTTAAAAGCAACATAGGTTCTGCATTCCATCCTTGCTCAAAACCTGGTCTTTTTACAACCATTTTTAATCCAATCGCTATATCATCCGCTTCACGTTCATATTCCTCATGCTTTGGATCACGATTGATGTCTTCAATGATGGCAAAGAATTTATCCATGAAAATGGTATCGCCAAGCATAGAGCTATAACTAATAAATTTTAAACTATCCTCTCTGGCATGTCTTGCTTCAATGTCGGCTTCCACCTCTGGAAGGTTTGCAATATGCGTAAAAATATCTTTATGTAAAAAATGTTTTGTCGAAGGATTATAAGCTGCTACTTTAGTCAATTTGTTATTATAAAGCGCTACGGGTTTTACAGAAAAGGAGTTCAGTACATTTCCATCTTTATCCAGTTTTTCATAATCGATATTGAAAATACGCTCATTTCCAATCATGGTGTCATTCGTATAAGTCACACGATAACCACTCATATACATCGGCATATCTTTAAAAATCAAAACATTGGTATCCAATAGTTTTTCATCCAATAAACCCTTTTGAGCAAATCGATTAGAAGAGATGTGTTGTTTGTTTAGGCCTGATGCAATAGCTCCCAAAATCATAAAACCGAATCCGATGTGAGCGAAAGATGAACCTGCTATTTTTAAATTAAATTTTATAAAATTAATCAGGTAATCGAGATTAGCCAATACGCCGAACAAGCCAGCAAAAAGCAAAAGCTGATGTTGCCAGGCTACGATAGTCAACCAGTAATTGGTCAAAAAAGTCAATACACCAGCAACCAAAATAACGCCTCCTATGTGTTTTAAATACTTGCTCATATAAGACTTCCAATTCCTTTCTTTGAATCTCAGTAACTGGGCACATCCTGATAATACACCAATCAGTACCGCTATCCATAGTTGAAATTTATTGTGATGTTCAACTGGGTCTTGGATCGTTACTGCAATGTGTTCAGGATTGAAAAGCTCTACTATTTTATTGTAAACAGGTAAAGAAGTAGAAACGGTAATCAGAATGGCCGAAAAGAATAAAACCAATGATCCGATAAACATCCAGAACTCTTTACTTGGTGTTGCTTCTTCTTTCTCTGGAGCTGGAACTTTGGAGTAGTTCTTTATAAATTGATATAAAGTGATTCCTAAAAAGAAGAGAATCAATAAGAGCAATTGATTTTCTAAGCCCATCTCTGTAAAGGCGTGAACCGATGTTTCACCTAAAATTCCACTTCTTGTCAGGAAGGTAGAATATAAAATAAAGACAAAGCAAAGTGAATAAAAGAGGTAGGTACTTTTGATCGAATAACCAGTATTTCTAGCAATCAAATTTGTATGAATTCCTCCAATTAATAAAATCCAAGGAACTAATGACATATTCTCTACTGGATCCCAGGCCCAATAACCTCCAAAACTCAAAGCCTCATAGGCCCAAGCACCGCCCATCAAAATTCCGGTTCCTAATATTGCTCCTGAAAATAATGCCCAAGGCATCACTGGCTTTAACCAAGCTTTATATTGCTTGGTCCAGTAACCTGCGACCGCATAGGCAAAAGGTACAACTGTTGATGCAAATCCAAGAAATAAAGTAGGTGGGTGGATGGTCATCCAATAATTTTGTAGAAGAGGATTAAGCCCTGTACCTTTGATTAAACTCAAATAATCAGCATTTGCAAAGACAGGTGCTTGCATGACATCTCTTAATAACAACAATGGATTACTTCCAATTTTAAATTCCCATTCTCCACTTCCAAAGTGTAATCCTAATAACATACTTCCAATCAGAACCTGAGATGCTGCTACAACAGCTAGCACTGGAGATTCCCATTCTTTGGCTTTCCAGATCAATATCCCTCCTAATACAACATGCCAAAACATCCAAAGTAAAAAGCTTCCCTCTTGTCCTTCCCAAAAGGCAGAAGCAAGATATTTATAGGCTAAATCATCATTGACATGTGCGTAGACATAGTGATATTCATAATACCGCATCGTCATTACATAAAAGATGATTCCTATAATTCCAAAAACACTAATTCCGTGTAGACCAAAAGCAGTTCTACCTATATTTCTCCAACCTTTTGCTTCTGGTAAAGCTCGCCTTTGAGTACTAAAAAAATAGGCAAGTGATGCAAGGATGCTACAAACAAAACTAAATATTATAAGGAAGTGTCCGATCTTACCAGGTAAAAGATGTTCGCCAATGTATTCCATTCTTCGCTAGGGTTTAAGTCTATCTCATAAAGACATAACCATATAGTTATATCGCAATATGGTTAGTATTATATTTTCTGCTCTTCTTTCTTCAATTGAATTTCTTCATCCTTATATTTCGAAGGACACTTGAGTAAAATCTCATCCGCAACAAAATTGTCATTTTTCATCGTACCTGTCACCACAATTTGCTCTGACATTTCAAAATCCTGAGGCTTGCTTTTGTTCAAGATGACTTTCTTTTCCATCCCTTGATCGTCTTTTATAAAAAACGAAAAGTGGTTAGCATCTTTTTGAGGATTGTATTCCATTGGTTTGTCTTTCGACAATACTCCGACCACCTTTACTCGAGATCCAGCATCAATGGCTTGTTGGAAATTTGAATATTCAACGACATCTGACATCATAGAGATTAGTGCTCCAATGGCCAGTGCGATCATGACTAGTCCGATAATATGAATCTTTTGCATAGCTTATTATTTAGTCAAATGATGAAATAAGAATTTCTAAAGTCTATTTTAGAATAACAACAGCTTCTTTTGATAGTTTAAAGAATAGTAGAAACTAAACTACTATTATAACAAAATTACAGCAAAATTAATTGTGATCGTTAAAATGTGTTCCCTTTTACAAAAGAATTACAATCATTTCGGCTGATATGAGCCACAATTGAGGTTTAGGGTACTTTTGCAAGGATTCTCTCAGGAAATTAATGCTTAAAATTCCTTGGAAAAACCTATTTTTGAAAAAAAACAAGAGAATTGGCAGATATAATCGTTGATCTAAAGCAGGCTGAGATTTTTCAGGGGAAGCAATCTATTCTTCGGGATGTAAATTTTACTTTGACAAAAGGAGAATTTGCTTACTTAATTGGTAAAACAGGAAGTGGAAAAAGTAGTTTATTAAAAACCTTATATGCAGACCTTCCGCTTCAACAGGGAAGAGGGAATGTTGCGGATTTTGATTTAACAAAATTGAATCGTAGAAGTATTCCCAAACTGCGAAGAAAGCTAGGAATCATTTTCCAGGATTTTAATTTGCTTTCTGATCGTTCTGTTTACCACAATCTTCTTTTTGTTTTAAAAGCGACTGGTTGGAAAGACCGAAAAAATGTAGAAACCCGCATTGCAAGCATTCTATCGAAGGTTGGTTTATTAGATAAAAAGGAGAGTATGCCTCATGAACTTTCTGGGGGCGAACAACAAAGAGTTGTTATCGCTCGAGCATTGTTGAATCGACCTGAGCTGATCATCGCAGATGAGCCTACAGGAAATCTTGATCCAGATACGGCTGATGAAATTATGAAATTACTTCGAGAGCTTGCCACAGAGCATGATGCGACTGTTCTTTTTGCTACTCATGATTATCGAATTATTGAAAATTTTCCAGCTAGGATTATTCGCTGTAATAAGGGGAGGGTGATGGATGAGGAGAATTTTGTGGTGTAAGATTTTCCAGTTAATCAAAAATAGTTAACCCTTGTTCTTAAATGCATTTTTTTGATTTAAGAACAAGGATTAGCAAATTATTAATTGAGATTTTTGTTTAATCTTTCATCAACTTCAAGGCCTTTTCCACTTCCTGAACAGGAAACTTACACACCTTATTCTGACAAACATAAATCATCGTTTCACCCTCCTGTAATTTACCTTCTAGTAATTCAAGAGAACCTTCCGTTTTACCTCCAAGAAATAAAGCATCTGGAAGATAATTTTTCATCAAATCATTTCTAAGGCTTTCATAATTATCACCAACAATAGCTACTTCATAAGGAGCATCGACCATGTACTGATAAAGAGAACACCAATTGGAATAAAAATTAGGTTGTTCTGCTGTAGTAATGGCTTCTGCCATATTTTGCATCATCTGAGTTGCTTTCTCAATGTAAGCTGGCTTGTAGGTGTAAGTGCCCAGAATAAAAAGCGACTTTGCGATGGAAGAATTAGAGCCAGGAATTACATTATCCGCAAGTTCCTTTTTTCGAGCAATCAATGGCGGATCAATATCCGAAGTGTAGTTAAACATTCCAGATTTTTCATCAAAGAAATGAGCAATGGTGTACTTTGCTAAGCCATCCGCTTTATCCAACCATGCTTCATCAAAAGTCACTTCATACATCGCCACAAAAGCTTGTATCGTCAAAGCATAATCATCTAAGAATGCGTTAATCGAAGACTTTCCATCTTTATAATTTCGATTCAAACGAAAGTCCTTTTGAAGTTGGTTCTTAACTAAAAAATCAGCATTTTTTTGAGCCGTTTTAAGATAACTCTCGTCACCCAAAGCTTTATAAGCATCGATATATCCCATCAGCATTAATGAATTCCAACTGGTCAAAATTTTATCATCCAAACCAGGACGAACCCGTTGATCACGAACCTTCATTAATTGCAATTTTGCAGTATTAATGATGGTGTTAATTTCCTCGATGGTTACTTTATTATCTTTTGCTATTTTATCAATATCCCTTTTACGATGGAGAATATTTTTCTTGTGTTCCCAGTTTCCACGAGGAAGAATAGAATAATAGTCTTTAAATATTTTATTGGTCGAAGGATCAAGAAAAACAGCATCGATTTCTTCGTTTGTCCAAACATAAAACTTCCCTTCTTCTCCTTCGCTATCCGCATCTAATGAAGAGTAAAAACCTCCTGATTTATCGGTCTGTTCTCTTTTTATAAATGCTAAAGTTTCCTCCACTACTTTTTTATACAAAGGATCTTTCACGGCTTTATAAGCTTGAGCATAAAGACTAACCAATTGGCCATTATCGTAAAGCATTTTTTCAAAATGAGGCACCTTCCATTTGTCATCCGTAGAATATCTGGCAAAACCACCACCGAGGTGATCATATATTCCACCATCAGCCATTTTTTTCAAAGTAGTCAAAACTGCATCCAATGATTCAGCATCATTGTTTTTATAATATTGACTTAATAAAAATTGATAATTATTAGGCATTGGAAATTTAGGGCTCCCTTTTCTACCACCTTCTTTTAGATCGATATTTTTTAAAAAATTAACGGTGATTTGATCCAGCGTCTCCTTTTTGAAATCTTGTTCACCACTATTAATAATGATCTGCTCAGAAGATTGTATCTCACCAGTAAGTTGTTTGGCATATTCTTCCAATTTTTCTGGCTCCTCTTTTCTCAGTTTTATAAAATAATCCAAAACCTCTTGCCATTTTTTCTTTGGAAAATAGGTTCCCGCCCAAACAGGACGACCATCAGGAAGCGCAATAGCATTGAGTGGCCATCCACAGCCTTTTCCAGTAGCTAAATGACAAGCAGTCATGTATACATCATCAATATCAGGACGCTCTTCACGATCTACTTTGATACTCACAAAATTATCATTCATCAGTTTTGCAACAGTAGAATCTTCAAATGATTCATGTTCCATGACATGACACCAGTGACAAGCAGAATAACCAACAGAAATGATAATCATTTTATTATCATCTTTAGCTTTATCTAAAGCCTCGTTGCCCCAGGGATACCAATCTACAGGGTTATTAGCGTGTTGAAGTAGATATGGACTACTTTCGTTGGCTAAGTGATTAGAATATTTAGCACTTTGGATTTTTCCATTTTGTGAACTACAGGCAAAAGTAAAAAGGGCTATAAAAAGTAGAAGTATTCTATATTGAAGCATGAAAAGGTTTTTGATCATAAAATAATTCGCAAGATATGGATAATTCTAAAGGCTTGCTTGATTTTTTGAAGCTATCTGACTAAAGTATGAAATGTAGACTAATCATTTAAAAACAAAATTTTATATTGAGTTCGAAAATGAATTTAGGTTTGTAGAAAATACAAGTATAAATCTGATTCTAATTTCACACTATTCCATTATTTTTTAATAAAATAAAACAAGATGAACACAAGAATTTTAAAAAATGTAATTCTAGTCCTATGCCTTTTGTTAGCAGGTAGTTTCAGTAGTTTATATGCTCAAGAAACTGCAAAAAACGAGACTAATGAAAAAAATGAATTAAAAGTTTTAGGTGATCCTGGAGAAGGGATGTTTTTTGTTCAATACAATTTACCGAAGGATGCAAAGAAGGTGATTTGGACAGTTACTGATGAGAAAGGGGAGGTGTTAATTAAAGAGAAATATAAAAAAGTGAAAGCTGGAAAAAATAGATTTCAATATAATTATTTACATGGACCTGATGGACTCCATACTTTTAAAATTGTTGCTGATAATGTGGTGATTTCTGAAAAGGAAGTCTTGAAGAAAAAGAAAAAATAAACCTGTAATTGTTGATTAGTCATTGGTATAAAACAAACAATGACTAATCAACAATGTTACTTATCAAACGCTAAGCTCTGATTTCAATAAATACTCTTCGATCACTCCGTAAAGCTCTTCTGGCACAAAAGGCTTGGTGACAAAAGCATTCATTCCTGCTTCAAAAGCTTTATATCTGAAGTCTGCGATAGCAGATGCGGAAAGTGCAATGATCGGAAGATTCTGATATTTTGGAGCCGATAATTTTCGTATCTCAGCAGTAGCAGTATACCCATCCATCACAGGCATGTTTAAATCCATGAGGACCATACTATATTCATTTGCTTGAATTTTATCTAAAGCAATTTGTCCATTCTCTGCTACATCAATGTTAAGGTTCCATTTGTTCAAAAACTTCTTGGCAACCATGATGTTGATCTTGTTATCTTCTACTAAAAGGATAGATTCTTTTGCAAAACTTTTAAAAGCAATTTCTTTTTCTTTTGTTGTTTTAGAAATGGTTTCTTTTTGCTCCGCAGTCTCAAACATTAAGTCAAAAAAGAAGGTTGAGCCTTTATCTACTTCACTTTCTAATTGTATTTCACTATTCTGTAGTTCTAATAATCTTTTTGTAATAGAAAGACCTAAACCAGTGCCACCAAACTTTCGAGTGGTATTTGCTTCTGCTTGTGAAAAGCTTTTAAAAATCTGATCAAATTTATCTTTAGGAATTCCAATTCCAGTATCTTTTATAGCAAATCTAATCGTAGAAATGTCTTCCGTATTTTTCAGCATTTTCAAGTCTATGTCAACAGCTCCTTTGTCGGTAAATTTAATTGCATTACCAATCAAATTCGTTAAGATCTGGCTAAGTCTAACAGGATCACCAATAACGTTTTTAGGAATAGAAGGATCAATGTTTAAATTTAAACCAATGTTCTTTTCTTTGGATTTTGGAGTCAGTGCATTTTTAATATTGGTGATCACTCGATTTAAGTCAAAATCAATCTTCTCAATACTAATTTTCCCCGCTTCGATTTTACTATAATCTAAGATGTCGTTGATCAAAGAGAGTAATAGATCCGCTGAAAATTTCAAAGTATCTAAGTTCTCTATCTGATCTGTTCTCGGATCTTCAGAAAGTAAAATATTTGATAATCCAACCACTGCATTCATCGGTGTTCGAATTTCGTGACTCATAGTAGACAAGAATTGAGCTTTGACTGCAGCTTGATGCTCTGCATTCTCTTTTTCTCTAACTAGACCAACGACTTTGCTTAAAAAATGCCTTAAGGCGAAAGCATAGGTAAGAATGAAAATTCCTGAACATATGATATTTCGCAGCAATAAATTGCTTGCATGCTCTGGCTGTAATGCTTTTACTTCAAAATAAGAAGTGATGATAAAACAAGCAGAAAGGGTGATTAAACTACCTAACGAAATCCAATTAATGTATTTCGTGGTCTTATCTTTTGTGGAGTGACTTAAATCTTCCAATGAGTTATGTTTTTAATATGTTTGGATCTCATTTCTAAGATACTGAGAATGAAAATATTGAAACAGTTATAATAAGGAGGGAAGGAACTTTCTAATTCCTTTTATAATGATATGACTATTCAAATTTGACTCCGAAAGAGCTTTGTTTAGCTCCATTTTTGGAGGTATTTGTGACTTCTAGGATGCCTTCTTTTGCAAGTAAGCTCAATGAAATCAAGGATTTTTTAGCAAATGATGGAACTTATTTTCGCTGGTGGATTGTTAAATTAACGATATTCTTATATGAAATTTTTCGTGTAATTCTAATTCCCGAATAATATTTCTTATTTTCGAGAACAAACAAAACTTAATGACATGAAGTGGAGACGTTTAAATGGTGACAAGATCAATGCTCCTATTAAGGATGCAGTTGAAAAGACCATTATCCAAGAAACACAAAAAGGATATAAACTAAAAGTTTGTATCGGTACGGATTCTCAAGTAAGAGGAGCAGTTACAGAGTTTGCCTCAGTGATTGTATTCTTGAGAGAGAAGAAAGGTGGATTTATGTTTATTCACAATTACAAAACTACCCAAAAGATGGGGCTAAAAGAGCGTATGATTTCTGAGGTCGCCAAATCTGTAGAAGTCGCCTATGCACTGTGTGATCTTTTGGATAAGTATAATGTAGAGTTAGAGGTTCATGCTGATATCAATACCGATCCTCATTTCCAATCGAATACAGCTCTGAAAGAGGCGATGGGATATATCTTAGGGATGGGATTTGTGTTCAAAGCAAAGCCACATGCATTTGCCAGCTCTAGTTGTGCAGATAAAGTTGTATAAGTTAATAAATACAAAAGAATGAAATGAAGGACAACCTTTGTTTTGTTTGATTGTTTCTTTATAAAATTTAAAAGCCATTGCTCTTGTAGCGATGGCTTTTTTGTTTCTCTGCAAGGCATTGTTAAAAATCACTCCCTATAAATTCGAGGGAACCGGAATTAATTTTATATTTGCGATTAGTTTATTTAGATTAAATACAAATAAGAAAAATGGACATGCTTGTTGACATTGAAAAAGGGGAGGAAGTGATCGTAATGGATACGACTAAGCAGTACTTGCAATTGATGTCCTATGGTATATTTAAAGGTTCAAAATTAACAGTCATCAGAAATGATAAATGGCAAGAAATCATGATGATTGAAATGAATGGAAAACGTATTGCACTCCGTAAAGAAGATGCAAAACCTATCAAAGTTTTAAAAAATAATGGTGAGTAGGATACTTCTGGTAGGAAACCCAAACGTAGGAAAAAGTAGCTTGTTTAATTTGTTAACAGGTATCCGGCAAAAGACTGGAAACTATGATGGGGTCACGGTTGAGAAAAAAGAGGGAAAGTTCAAAGGCAATTTAATAATTGACCTCCCAGGGCTAAGTTCGTTATGGTCAGATGGCTTAGACGAACGAGTCAGTATTCGCCAAATTTTAGAAATAAATCCTGAAAAAGATCGAGTTGTTTTTGTCGCTGATGGCTTGAAATTACAACATAATATGCTGTTGTTTAGTCAGTTAGCTGATATGCAGGTGCCAGTCACGATGGCCATCAATTTCAGGGATGAACTAAAAAACCAAGGGATTCAAATTGATATTCGAAAGCTTCAGAATAAAATCTCCTGCCCAATTGTCTTGTTAAATTCCAGAACGGGAGAAGGCTTTGATGAATTAAAATCCATCATTGAAGAAGATCGTTTTCGAGCACCAAATGCCTTTATTCGAACACAATACGAAGAATTTCAAGATGATGTCATTGTCAATACTTTTATCGAAAATGTAAAGAAACACATCAACACCGATGTGATTGAAACGGAGCCTGAAATCCAAGGCGATTTAGAAAGTCGAAACCATAAGCTTGGGAATTTTCTTAACGACATCATTACAAGGACTTCTACTAAAAAAGAAGACCTGATTACGGATAGATTAGATTCGATTCTTCTACACCCTTTCTACGGAAGCCTTATTTTTATCGCTACTTTATTCTTAGTTTTTCAAGCACTTTTTACCTTCTCGGCCTATCCGATGGACATGATAGATCAGGCCATGGGGAGTCTTTCCACTTGGGCATCTGAAACGGTTAAACCAAATTGGTTAGCTGATTTATTAGGAAATGGTTTGATTCCGGGGATCGGAGGAATTATTATTTTTATTCCTCAAATTGCCATCCTTTTTATCTTAATGGGAATATTGGAAAGTACGGGATATCTATCAAGAATTGCATATCTCTCCGATAAATGGTTAAAGAAATTTGGCCTCAGTGGAAGCTCTGTCATGCCATTGATGTCGGGAGTTGCTTGTGCCATTCCTGCGATTATGGCGGTCAAACGGATCAAGAGTGAAAGAGAAAGACTTGCGGCCATACTGGTGACTCCATTTATGACTTGTAGTGCAAGACTTCCAGTTTATACCATACTTATAGCTTTAATATTTCCTGAAGATTCTTTCTTTTGGATTTTTAATGTAAAAGGTTTGGCTTTGTTGTTCATGTATCTGCTGGGAACCTTTACCGCATTATTTGCTGCATGGTTAATTACTCAATTCAAAAAAGATAGCCATGAAGGGATCTGGATTATGGAAATGCCGAGGTACCGATTGCCGCATTGGAAAAACGTATTTTTAGAAACGCTCAATAAAACCAAATCTTTTGTCTTTGGTGCTGGAAAAATCATCCTTATATTTTCATTGATCCTTTGGGTACTTTCTACCAATAGTCCAAAATCAGAAGCTTTTCTACAAGAGCAAATTAATACAGAATTAAGTCAAGCACAAACCGTGGATGAAGCGAGTATCCGCTTAGAATACTCTTATGCCGGATATATGGGGAAATTCATAGAACCAGTAATAAAGCCTTTAGGCTATGATTGGAAAATCGGAATTGCCTTAATTTCCTCCTTCGCTGCAAGGGAAGTTTTTGTTGGGACCATCTCCACTATTTATAGTATCGGAACCGATGAGGAATCCAGCGTAATCCAACGCCTGAAAAATGAAAAGAATCCAGAAACCAATGCTAGCCGTTATAATCTTGCGACTTGTATTTCCCTCTTGCTTTTTTATGCATTTGCGATGCAATGTATGAGTACGCTAGCGATTGTCAAAAGAGAGACTGGAGGTTGGAAATGGCCGATTATTCAGTTTGTCGGAATGATGATATTGGCCTATGTGGCGTCCTTGGTGGCTTTTCAGGTCTTTTCCTAAGTAAGTTCAAGTCAACAATTTTATAGAGGAATATGATAGGAATTGATCAATGAAAAAAGCTTGCTAAGCTGTCACATTCATTTTTCAATCGGCCTACAAAACTCAACATCTGTCCTCTAGTAGCTACAATTCCTCGAAAAACACCTTTGTTCTGAGCACCCTTTGTTATCTTTGGACTTTAATTTCTATGCTATAATTTTAAAACATTAAATAATACATAATGAAGCGTATTTTAAACGTATTTCTTTTTCTTTCTATCGGTTTTACTGGACTTTTTGCCCAGATGAACAAAATCGAATTCGTAGAATATACCTTGGATAACGGATTACATGTAATCCTCCAACAAGATAAATCTACCCCAATTGTTGCCGTGACCGTTTCTTATCATGTTGGTTCTAAAAATGAAAAAACGAATCGGACAGGATTTGCTCACTTTTTCGAACATCTATTATTTGAAGGCTCCGAAAATATTGATCGAGGCCAAGTAGATGTTTTGATTCAAAATGCTGGAGGTGCTTTGAATGCATTTACGACTCAAGATCGAACAGTTTATTTTGAAATTCTTCCTTCCAACCAAATCAACTTAGGTCTTTGGATTGAATCAGAAAGAATGCTTCACGCCAAAGTAGATATCAAAGGAGTAGAAACTCAGAGAGAAGTGGTGAAAGAAGAAAAAAGACAACGATATGATAACCAACCCTATGGAACTGTTCTTTTAGAAGCTTTATCTCATTCTTTTACTGAGCATCCTTATGCTTGGTCTCCGATTGGATCTATGGATGATTTAAATGCTGCGGAGGAGAAAGATTACAAACAGTTTTACGAAGATTTTTACGTTCCAAATAATGCGGTATTGTCAATTGCAGGAGATTTGAATATTGAAGAAACTAAAAAGATGATCGATCTTTATTTTAAAGATATTCCAAGATCTAAAAAACCAGTATTCCGTCCAAGTATTGTAGAACCGCCATTGGCTGGAGAAGTAAGGGATACGATTTATGATAATATTCAATTGCCGGCAGTTATTCAATCTTATAGAATTCCTGCTCAAGGAACTCCTGATTTTTATGCAGTGAGTATGTTGTCTACTTTATTGGCAGATGGGCCAAGTTCAAGGCTTTCTAAGTCATTAGTGGATGAACAACAAAAAGCATTATTCGTTGGAAACTTTCCATTGTCATTAGAAGATCCTAGTATTTCAATTGCTTTTGGTATTGCGAATATGGGAACCGATGTAATGGCACTCGAAGCTGCAATGGATGCAGAAGTTGCAAAAGTACAAAATGAATTGATTGGTGATAGAGAATTTCAAAAACTAAGAAATAAAGTAGAGAATGATTTTATTCTTGGCAATGCTGGAGTACAAGATCGTGCAGCTGCATTAGCAAATTACCACTTGTTTTTTGGAGATGCTAACTTGATCAATACAGAGATTGATAAATATTTGAAAGTCACCAAAGAAGATATCCAAAGAGTTGCAAAAAAATATTTCAGTACAAGCAATCGTGTTACTTTGCACTATCTTCCAAAAGGAGATAAGTTGTAGAAAAACTTATAAACCAGAACTAAATTTTAAAAACAAAATAACTCAATTCATAAGATGAAGAATATATTTTTATTTAGCCTTTTAGCTTTAGTTTTCTTTAGTCAGTGTACTCCAAAAACTGGAGACATGGTAAAAAAGACAGAAGACGTAAAAAATAAAACGGAAGAAGTTGCTGATGAAGTTGCTGATGAAGTCGTTGATGAAATAGTTGACGTAGTTGAAGATGTCGCAGGAGATTTTCGTAGCCAATCACCAACTCCAGGCCCTGCTCCAAAAATAGAACTAGGAACTTACGAACAATTTGAAGTAGCAAATGGTTTGAAAGTAATTGTTGTTGAAAACCATAAATTACCAAGAGTAAGTTTTTCTCTTTCATTGGAGATAGATCCTATTTTAGAAAAAGAATTTTCTGGTGCAGCTAGTATGGCTGGTCAATTAATGAGCCGAGGGACGGCTACTCGTACGAAAGCTCAGATTGATGAAGAGATTGATTTTATGGGAGCTTCTTTAAGTACAAGGATGACTGGTATGTTCGGAGCTTCTTTGACGAAGCATTCTGACAATCTTTTAAAAATCATGTCTGACGTTTTATTAAATCCAAGCTTTCCAGTTGATGAGTTTGAAAAAGTGAAAAAGCAAACACTTTCAGGTTTAGCAAGTTCGAAAGATGATCCCAATGCGATTGCTGGAAATGTAGCTCAGGTTGTACGTTATGGAAAAGATCACCCATACGGTGAAGTAGAAACAGAAGAAACGGTTGGAAATATTACAATCGACAAAGTGAAAGAACATTACAATAATTACTTTCGACCAAATGTAGCTTACCTAATTGTAGTGGGAGATATCACACCTGTAGAAGCGAAGACAATGGTCAATAAATATTTTGGAGATTGGAAAAGAGCAAGTGTTCCTAAGGCTGAATTTGATATGCCAAAAGCTCCTGCTAAATCTACTATTGATTTTGTAAATAAAGCGGGTGCCGTTCAGTCAATCATTAACGTTACCTATCCAGTAGATTTCAAACCTGGTTCTAGCGATGCGATCAAAGCTTCTGTTATGAATACCTTACTCGGTGGTTTTTTTCGAAGCCGTTTGAATGGTAATCTTAGAGAAGGAAAAGGATATACTTACGGAATTCGATCAAGCTTGAGATCTGATAAAGAAGTTGGATCTTTCAGTACAAATGCGGGAGTAAGAAATGAAGTGACAGATAGTTCAATCATCGAAATCATGTATGAATTGAATCGTCTGAAAACGGAGCCAGTTCCAGCTAAAGAATTGACCTTAGTGAAAAATTATCTGTCTGGTAGTTTTGCAAGATCTTTAGAAAATCCTCAAACGGTAGCAAGATTTGCATTGAATACGATTCGATATAATTTACCTCAAGATTATTATGCGACTTACCTAGAGAAATTGAGTAAAGTAACTTCTGCTGATGTAATGGCCATGGCTAATAAATACATCAAGCCAGATAATGCGCACATTGTAGTTGTTGGAAATAAAGGCGAAGTAGCTGAAAAACTAGGAAAGATTGCTGAAGTAAATTACTACAACACTTACGGTGAAAGCTTAAAAGAAACGTTTAAAATTCCAGAAGGAACAACAGCTCAAACTGTGATAACAGATTATATTGCTGCGATTGGTGGAGAAGCTCAATTGAATATGGTTAAAGATCTGAGTTATAAAATGTCAACTTCGATGATGGGAGCATCATTGACAGTCGATATTAATATTATGGAGGGTATGTTTTCGAATGTAGCAACAATGGAAGGTATGGGAGTTATGTCTAAACAAGTTTTTAATAAAGGAGATGTTTTGGTTCAACAACAAGGACAAACCTTACCTGCTGACCGTGCAGTAGTTGCTTCTATGAAAGAGTTAGCAGTTTTATTTCCTGAAAGAAAATATGCAGAAAACGGATATAAACTAAAACTATCTGGCGCTGAAACTATTGATGGAGTGAATGCATATGTTTTGGATATAGAATCTCCTTCTGGAGAGAAAACGACCAATTACTTTGCGGTAGAGACTAGTTTGAAAATAAGAGAAGTTGCTACCCAACAAGGAGCAACAGTTACGACTGATCTTAGTGATTATAAAGAAGTAGATGGGATTATGTTTCCGCATTTAAATACTTTGACAGGAATGGCTCCAGTGCCTTTAGAAATGAAAGTAGAGTCTGTGAAAGTAAATAAAGGAATCGATCTTTCTATTTTTAAAACAGAGTAAGATCAAGCACAAGTTTACTAAATTTTATGAAGGTCAAAATTTTGTAGTTTTGAACAAATAAAGTTTAGTAAACTTAAATGCTATAGGATAGCGTAAATTTTTATTTTATAAAAAAGACAAGAAATCCTTGCGTCTAATAATAAAACACCTTACGTTTGTAATATAAGTTTTTGTAAAATGAACCAAATTAATAATAATAACACTTTCTATTTTAGCTTTTATTTTTATACCCAAGTATAAAGAGGCTAAAGTTATTATTTAAAAAATATATAAAAGGAGCTTCCATTGTGAGGCTCCTTTTTAGTTTACCTAATCAAGGACTAACAAATGTTAGCGACAAATTTTAAATATTATTTTTATTACTTTTTTGGACTACCAAAAGGAGCCTTTGCTATTGCAATGTCATTCACACTGACAAATAGTTTAAGCTCCGATAACACCGGAGCTTTTTTTATACCCAAACCTAAGCAGCTCTGAAAGAGCGCAAGCACCAGCCCCGAAGGGGCGCAAGAACAACGACATG
The DNA here is from genome assembly GCA_937921595.1 of uncultured Saprospiraceae bacterium. GTDB lineage: Bacteria > Bacteroidota > Bacteroidia > Chitinophagales > Saprospiraceae > JAHDHW01. Next base: position 8,784 of record CAKZTD010000295.1, on the reverse strand, counting down.
AAAAAGATAGCAATACAAGGCGTAAGAGGAGCATTCCACGAAATAGCTGCCCGGAATTATCACAAAGATCCGATTGACATCGTACCGGCCATTACCTTTAATGATCTCATCATACAAAGCAAAAAATATGATGGAGGAATGATGGCAATAGAAAATTCAATTGCAGGAACACTCGTTCAAAATTTCCCTTTAATTCGAGAATCTACCCTAGATGTTACTGGTGAGATTTATCTCCGAATTAAACACAATCTAATGGCAATGCCAGGGCAATCAATAGATGAAATAGACGAAGTATTTTCTCATCCTATGGCTATAGCTCAATGCAGAACATTTTTTAAAAAATACCCTCATATCCGATTGGTTGAAGCTGAAGATACCGCATTAAGTGCTAAGAAAATTTTTCAATCAAAACAAAAAAGGGTAGGAGCTATCGCGAGTGAAATGGCTGCTAATTTATATGAGCTAGAAATTCTTTCTCGTAGTATCGAAACGAATAAACAAAATTATACTCGATTTTTGTCTTTAGAAAAAAAAGATGCAAAGCTAGATGAATCAACTTTTGAAAAAGTTTCTATCTGCTTTGCTTTACCTCACCAAATTGGAAGCCTTCATGATCTCTTAAAAATACTCGCTGATCATGGTGCTAATCTAACCAAAATACAATCTTTTCCTATTATTGGAAATCGATGGAATTATATGTTCTATGTAGATTTTGTTCTAGCTGATCCTGCTGTATTTGGTTCGACTATTTCTGTGTTAAAAAATAAGACAGAAGATTTTTTGGTTTTAGGTCGTTACAAAAAAGGAATACATTATGAAGATTGAAACTGCAGATAGAATTAAGCAAATAAAGGAGTATTACTTTTCAAAGAAGTTGAAAGAAATTGCTGCCATGCGAGCGCAAGGGAAAGATATTTTGAACCTAGGAATAGGAAGCCCTGACCTTTCACCAGCAAAGGAAGTAATCAATAGATTAATTTTAGAAAGTCAAAAAGACGGTCATCATAAATACCAGTCTTATGTCGGTGCTCCTCAGTTAAGAACCGCGTTTTCAGCGTGGTATAAAAAACATTTTGCAGTTGATTTAGATGCAGCAAAAGAGATACTTCCCTTGATTGGATCAAAGGAAGGAATCATGCACATAAGCATGACTTTTTTGCAAGAAGGAGATGAAGTTTTAATTCCAAATCCTGGATATCCAGCTTACCGAGCAACTGCTTTGTTGGCAGGAGCAAAGCCCGTAGAATATTTGCTTTCAGAAGAAAATAATTGGCTTCCAAATTTGGAAGTATTAGAAAAGCAAGACCTTTCGAGAGTGAAAATTATGTGGACCAATTATCCTCATATGCCAACTGGAGCTCCAGCTACTTTTGATTTTTATAAAAAAGTAATAGCATTTGGGAAAAAAAATAACATCCTAATTGTCAACGATAATCCATATAGTTTTGTTTTGAATTCACCGAGAAGCATATTGTCAATTGAAGGTGCAAAAGAAGTTGCCATTGAATTGAATTCTCTGAGTAAATCTCATAACATGGCCGGTTGGAGAATCGGAATGATGGCGGGAAACGCTGACTTATTAAAAGAGATTTTGAAATTTAAATCCAACATGGATTCAGGGATGTTTTTGCCGGCACAGTTAGCAGCAGTACAAGCCTTATCTTTAGATGAAAATTGGTATGCAGATATCAATAAAATTTATAAAAGGAGAAGGAAAAAAGTAATGGACATTATGAATCTGTTGGAATGTACTTGTCAGGAAGATGCAGGCGGGATGTTTGTTTGGGGAAGGGTTCCAGAAACTTATAAAGATGCTTATGAACTTTCAGATCGGATGCTTAATGATGCGAATGTTTTTTTAACACCAGGTGGGATTTTTGGATCTCAAGGAGATCCGTACATTCGGATTTCGCTTTGTGCGGAAGTGGAAGTTTTTGAGAATGCTTTAGTGAGGATAAAGAAGGTTTTGATTAAATAAATCAAATTCAAAATTGGGTTTTCATTTGATCTCCTTGGTTGAAATTAAAATATATCATGATATTTTTGATAAAGGAATTTTTAATTAGAATAACAAAATGGTAATAACAATTATAGGTGTCGGATTAATTGGAGGTTCGATGGCCATTACATTAAAGGAAAATGGATTTGCAAAACATATTATTGGCGTAGATAAGAATCCTGAAAATCTAGATAAAGCAATAAGACGAAGATTAATTGATGAGGATTTGAGTTTAGAAGAAGGTATTGCTAAAGCAGATATTGTCATTCTTTCTACTCCGGTTGATACTTTGAAAATTCTATTACCAAAAGTATTAGATCTGGTAGAAAATCAAATTGTGTTAGATGTTGGATCTACGAAAACTAAACTTCTAGAACATATTAAATCGCATCCCAAACGAGGGAACTTTGTAGCAACACACCCAATGGCAGGGACAGAATACAGTGGCCCTGAAGCAGCGATTCCAAATCTTTTTGACAATCGCTGTACCGTGATCTGTGATGTAGAAGATAGCAATGAGAAAGCCATTGAGAAGGTTAAAGCATTATATGAATCCATGAAAATGAGCATTGTTTACCTTGATGCAAAATCTCATGATATTCATACTGCTTATGTTTCGCATATTTCGCACATTAGTTCATTCGCTTTGGCTTTAACGGTGTTAGAAAAAGAAAAAGATGAAAATAGGATTTTTGAATTGGCAAGTGGTGGTTTTGGATCGACAGTTCGATTAGCAAAAAGTTCACCTGAAATGTGGGTTCCAATTTTCGAACAGAACAGAGACAACGTTATGGATGTTCTAGATGAACACATCAATACTTTAGCGAAATTTAGAAGTTTATTAATAAAAAAAGATTTTGACGGATTTGCAAAATTGATTCGAAAAGCAAATACCATTAGTAAAATAATTGATTAATAAAAACGGTATTCTACACTCGGTTTTCGGCATTCATCGAATATCCGAAAACCGATTTACTAAAATATATAAATATGAAATTTCAACCAATTTTTGAAAAGAAAGAACGGCCACTCATTGTAGCCGGACCTTGTAGCGCTGAGTCAGAAGATCAGGTACTGCAAACTGCCAGAGCATTAGCAAAGCAAGATATTGATTTGTTTAGAGCAGGGATTTGGAAACCTCGAACTCGCCCAAATTCTTTTGAAGGAGTTGGAACGGTAGGTTTGAAATGGCTGAAAAAAGTAAAAGAAGAAGTTGGTCTAAAAGTAACGACAGAAGTTGCGAATGCTGGACATGTTTATGAAACGATGAAGTACGGAATCGATGTGGTTTGGATCGGTGCAAGAACAACTGTAAGCCCGTTTGCTGTTCAAGATATCGCAGATGCATTGGAAGGAACAGATATTCCGGTTTTGATTAAAAATCCGATTAATCCGGATTTGAAATTATGGATCGGAGCCATCGAAAGAATCTACAAAGCAGGGATTACAAAAATCGGAGTCATCCATAGAGGTTTTTCCTCGTTCGATGATAAAACTTATCGGAATACTCCAAGGTGGCAATTACCGATTGAGTTGATGCAGCAATTTCCTGATCTAACTATTATTTGTGACAATAGCCACATCTGTGGCCGTCGAGATATTCTTCAACCGGTTGCTCAAAAAGCTATGGATTTAAATTTTCATGGTGTGATGACTGAAACGCATCCTGATCCGGACAATGCTTGGAGTGATGCGAAGCAACAAATTACACCTGCGGTTTTTAAAGAGTTGATGGATAGTTTAGTGCTTAGAGAAACCATTTCCAGTAATGAAGATTTTTTGCATAATATAGAAGATCTGCGAAGTCAAATAGATTTGATTGATAATGAGGTATTGGATCTTTTAGGGAAGCGGATGCAGGTTGCAGATAGTATTGGGGAGTATAAAAAGCGAAATAATATTTCTATCCTGCAACCAGCTCGGTGGACAGAAATTCTGGAAGCTGCTGCAGCGAAAGGGAAGGTGAGAGGCTTGAGTGAAGAGTTTATTGGAAAGATGCTAAAAGCAATTCACCAGGAGTCGATTAATCATCAAGAGACAGTGATGAATAAGGAGCATAGTTAGTTTTTTGATTCAAGAGCAAGGATTAACGAATAACGATTTTGATGTGTGGTCATTGCCATAATATTTATCGTTAATCAAAAATCGTTAACCCTTGTTCTTAAATCAGAATTTAATAAATTTTATTTAGCAATTCTATATTCCCCTTCTTTCAAAACAGGCATTCCAATAGCTTCCCTCGCTTCGTTCGCTGTAGAAAGCGACGTAATAATAGGAGGTAGAATTTTTCCGCTTTTAGAATCAAACTGCTGGTTTGTTCCATACAATTGTGGTTCATCTAAAATTTTGCAAAGCATATTGTCATAAAACGAGGCATAAGATTTTGCAGGCATCCGACCGAGTTTGACCTCTTCAAGTAAAAAGCCTGAATAATTTTTCTGAAAATCTCTAACGTCCCATTCGCCAGGAGGATGTAATAGCAGAAGAGTTTGCACATAGCTCTTTTCTTTAATAATATTTTTAGGGATAAAACCGTAGGTTTCCCAAATCCCTCGGAGAATCATATGGTTTTGTAAATCAATTTGGTTCTGAAGTTGAATAAGAGAATCTTTCGTTCCCTTAGATAGTGACAAGTCAAGCGACTTTGCATAGTTCATCCCTTCTTTGATCCCGACATGATTTAATAGGGAATCGATTTTAGCAATGATTTTATCATCCATTGTTTCATACGTCAAATAGCTTCGATATTTCTGATCTGAGATACTGATGTTTTCAAAAACGCCCTGAATATATGCGAGTTCATTTTCGGTGGTTTCCTTCTTTAATTTAATTTCCTGGGCCGATAAAGAAAGAAAGGAAAGTGAAAAGAATAAGCAACTGATGAGTTTTAAAATTTTCATTGGTATAAAATTTAGATTATGAGTAAGATGTCAATGCAAATATAGTCGCCTCTTTCTCGCTTTTTTCCCATCTAAAAGCGAAAAACAATTAAGAGAATACTAAAATGCTTAATGAAAACTTAAGCATATTAATTTCTACTTAAAACATTGTAGATTTAAAGGGTGAAAAAGTCAATAACCTATTATAACAAACTAAGCATTCTTGCTTTTTTAATCTTTCTAATTCTTGTCAGTCTGCAATTTGTTTGGCTCGTAAAAGCGGTTAGATTTCAAGAAAAAGAAATTATTCACGAATTGAAAGAAGTAGTGGCAGATGTTGCTTTGGAATTAAACGCAATAGATCATAATACTTTTCATGGAGATTTAGGTGATTTGTCGCTCCTTCCAATTGAGGTGATGACTAAAAAGGTTGATGAATATTTACAATCAAAAGGCATTCAAAATAAAACGTACTTCGCTGTTTTTCAGGATTCAGTGGGTGGAGTATTTAGGACAAATAAAGAGGAACTCCAGAAACAATTTCTAGAATCCGATATACGTGCATGTATAAGTTGTATTCTTTCTTTTAGTACCGTTTCAAAAGAGGTATTTGCTAAAATGGACAATGATGAAAGCTACTCGGATAGTATTAGGGTCCTTTCCACTTTTCAATATTATAGTCCAATTAAAAAGCTAAATGCTTCAAAAGGCGAGATTCTTTGGTTGTCACTTTATCAACCGAATACACTTTCTATTGCTATTAAGTCATTAATTTATCTTTTTGCAATTAACCTCATTTTATTGTTGTTACTTTTACTCCTTTTTTCTTTTTTAGTAAAATCTCTTTCGAAACATAAGCAATTGACCAAAGTTAAAGATGACTTTTTTAATAGTATGACTCATGAATTTAAAACACCTTTAAGTTCTATTCATTTGGCTTCAAAGGTCCTACGAAAGAATACGGATATTGCAAAAAAAGAAGTTTACCACAACCTTATTGAGAAAGAAAGTAAAGCTCTGGAATACCAAATTGACAAATTGCTTGAGCTTTCTCTTTTAGATAATAAAGAAATCAGATTGGAAAAAGAATCTGTAGACTTTTGTGCTTTGATTCATGAAATTCCGGAAAAATTAAAACCGATGCTTGATGACAAGTCAGGGGATTTGGTGATTGATTGTCAATTAGGAAATACCTTTGTCAAAGGTGATCATTATCATTTACTAAATAGTTTTTGTAATCTGGTAGAAAATAGTTTGAAATATTCACAAGAAGGAGTGAAGATTAATATTACTGCAAGTAGAAACAAAAATACAGTTCAAGTAAAGATTCAAGATAATGGCCCTGGAATTAATGAAGAGCACCAGGCGAATGTTTTTAGTCGTTTTTATCGTGGACAAAAAGACAATGAATATAAAGCGAAAGGGTTTGGAATAGGATTGAGCTATGTAAAGAATATCATTGACGCTCATGATGGGACGATAGGACTAAATACAAAAAAGCAAGAAGGCACCGAATTTATTATCAGTATTCCGATATCAAAAAGCTAATGCATAAAATATTACTGCTAGAAGACGATCAAAGTTTTGGATACATTCTTTCTGAGTATCTGATGATGCATGGATATGAGATTCATTGGAAAAAATCGGGGAAGGAAGCACTTGCCGCTATTGAGAAACAAAACTTCGATCTTGCCATATTGGATATCATGCTTCCAGATATCGATGGCTTTGAAGTTGCAGAAAACATTAGTAGAAAACAGGCCAGCCTGCCTTTTATTTTCCTTTCAGCCAAATCTTTGAAAATTGATAAATTGAAAGGTTATAAAGCAGGAGCTTTTGATTATATCACAAAACCTGTTGATGAAGAATTACTATTAGCCAAAATAAAAGTATTAGTTGGTAACCACAAGACGGCCAAAACGGAAACTTCGGAATATGAAATTGGAGAATATCTTTTCTCTTTTTCATTACAAAAATTAACCTTCAAAGACCAATCTACAAAACTCACGAGTCGCGAAGCAGCATTGTTGCAAATGCTTTGTGAACATAAAAATCAGCTCCTGCCAAGAAAAAAAGCACTACGTGAAATATGGGGAAATGTAGATGAATTCAGCCGTAAAAGTATGGATGTTTTTATTTCACATTTGCGAAAGTATTTATCAAAAGATAAATCGATCACCATTGAAAATATCCATGGAAAAGGCTTTGTTTTAAAAGTTGGTAAAGACTAGGTTTAAATTTGGATAAAAAAATAGCAAGTGAACGAATTGCCCACTTGCTAAATATCTAATTATTAACCTATTATTTAGGACAATAGAACATATGGTTTCCACAAGTTTTCATAAAGTGCAAATCACATTGATTCTTAGCTTTTATTTTGAAAGCTTTCAAATCTCTACCACTTAAATCCAACTTACGATAAACCGTTTTGTGTTTACTTCCTGTTCCTATGTTAGCTGTAATTCCTGACTCAATAGTAGTCTCCGAAAACATATCTGCATTAGCATCACTGAACCCAGAATATCCCATAGCTTTAAATACTCCATCTAAGAATACTTTATCCGTCTCGCTTCGAGCATATGCTCTCCTAAGTTTTTGATAAAATTCTTTTGGAGAATAAGAATGACTGTTGCCAAATTCTGGAGCCCGACCTAATACAGTCAATGATTTTGGAGCAGCCCCTGATGGCAAATCAAATACTGGATTTGTTTGTGCTGAACAATCACATGGTGGAGCCGCAGCAACTGGAGGTGCAACAACAGCAGCTGGTGCAGGATCTACTGGAGGTGTTACAACTACCTTTGGCGGTGGCGGCGGTGGCACAATGACTTCCGCTTTATTACAACCTTTCCACATGAAAAACAATAGCGGAATTAGCAACAAAGGTAATAACCACCACCATTTAAAACCACCACCAGAAGTAGTGCTTGCTGTAGTGGCAGCAGCTGCGGTTATAGGTTTTTTAGTTGAGGCAGCAGATGCAGCAGTTGCAGCTGCGGCCACAGCAGCAGTTGCAATTACCTTTTTAGCTACTGGAGCTTTCGCAACAACAGCAGGTGCAATCTTTTTCAAACAAGAACGTCCTACTTCTCTACCTGATCTGTCTTTGAGTACATCCATATAATGACCCGATCGTTCAATTCGAGAATACATTTTTTTATTATCCTTAAACTTTAAAACACCTCTTAATTCTTGGTCTCTTTCTTTGGCTGTTCTAAATCCTTCAGATCGTAACCTAACTCCACCGTCTTTATGATAAAGTGTAAAATAGAATTGCCCATTCTCATGCTTGAAAAGTGCAACTCGATTTTGCTTGTCATTCATGAAGCGGTTTTCATATTCTTTACAAGCCAGATAGTCATCTTCTTTATCTTTGGGAGCCTCAATAATTGGTTCCGCTTTCGGTGGAATTGCTGCTGCTGCTAAAGCAATTGCAGGAGCAGCACCTAGCCACCACATACCTAACGCTGGTTTATCTTTTTGAGGACAACTCCTTCCAATCTCTTGATTATTTCCTGCTTTAAGAACAGAGAAGTAATAGCCCATTTTCTCATCTACACTCCAACGTTTTTCGAGTGCTCTATTTTTTATAACAGATTGGATTCCATTATCTCGAGCCTTTGCTGATTGGTATCTTTCTGAACGCAATTGTACTTTTCCATCATCGTCAAGCATTGCAAAGAAATATTCTCCTTCATGTTCAAAAGTAGAAAAGTCAGAATTATCCTTTTTTCGCTCATGTCCATTATACATTTTGCAAGCGAGGTAGTCATCGTCTTTTCGTTTTGGTTTTGGAATGGCTGCTGCTGCAAGGATGACAGGTGGATTTATGAAAGCATCTGCATCTGCCATTGTTTTATAAGGACAACTTCGACCAATCTCTTGATGATTTTTCGCTTTTAGCAC
>CAKZTD010000294.1 GCA_937921595.1 uncultured Saprospiraceae bacterium | reverse complement strand
AGTAGTTGAACCTCCAGAACAAATTGCTGGTTCACCTGAAATGTTTGGACTTAAAGAAGTGCTTTCTGTTACATCGACAAATGCGATTCCAGAACAACCATTTTGATCCGTTACTTCTACTTCGTAAGTGCCAGGAATATCTACGATAATCGTTTGAGTCATTTCACCATTCGACCAAAGGTAAGTCGTATAATCACCGGCATCCAATGTTGTGAAAGTTCCAGTACAGAAGGTTGAAGAACCTGCAATGATTGGATTAGGGGTTTCAAAAGTTGAAACCAAGACATTCGTTGATCCGCTACATCCATCTGCATCCGTTACCAATACTCCGTAATTTCCATTTTCAGTTACGTTGATGGTTTGACTTAATTCACCTGTTGACCATTCGTAAGTTGCAAATCCGTCACCTGCATCAAGGATGCTATTGTCACCTTCACAAAATTCAAGGTCACCAAGAACAATTGGTGTCAAAGAAGAATTTTCAGTAACTAATAGTTCTGATTCAGAAGAACATCCTGCAGGAGTTGTTACGGTAACGCTATATGTATTTCCAATCGTAACCGATATAACTTGCGTCATTTCACCATTCGACCAGAAGTAAGTTTCAAATCCATCTCCTGCATCCAAGATTGCTGTATTTCCAGAACAGAAAGAACTCGGTCCAGAAATTTGAGGAACAGGAATTGGGTTAACCAGAATATCAATTTGTGTTTGATCCTGACAACCGTTTTGATCAGTAACAAGAACACCGTAAGTTCCTGATGTGGTCACTTCGATCATTTGAGTAATTGCTCCATTTGACCATTCGTAATTAGTATAACCTGTTCCAGCATCTAGAGTAGAAACTTCTCCCTCACAAATATTTTCTAATCCTGAAATCAATGCTTGAGGATTTTGATTAACAATTAAAGACGTAGTGGTTTCTCCCGAACAGCCTTGTGAATCTGAAACGGTTACGGTATAGTCGCCTTCGGTATCTACAGTTATACTTTGAGTAATTTCACCAGTTGACCAAATGTAAGTTTCAAATCCAGCACCGGCATCAAGTATACTTGTTTCACCTGCACAAATGTTATCATCACCAACAATGACTGGTTCTAAAGAAGAACTTTCACTTACCTCAATTTGAGCAACACCTGTACAACCATTTTCATTGGTGACGGTTACAGAATAAATACCTTCGACAGTAATTTCTAGTGTTTGATTAAGTGTTCCATTCGACCAAATGTATTCATCATATCCATCGCCTGCATCTACGGTACTAGAATTTCCAATACAAAAAGTTGTAGACCCTGCAATTGTTGGTTCAGGATTTGGATTTTCTGTAAGGCTAACATTTGTCTCGCCGGTACATCCAAAAATATCAGTAATTGTTAAGCTAATATTACCAGGAGTATTGGTAGAAATAGTTTGAGTAATTTCTCCAGTTGACCAAAGGTAATCGAAACCATCTGGTCCTGATAGGGTAGTGCTAAAACCAGAACAGAATTCTAATTCACCTGTGATTTGAGGTGTCGGTAATTGATTTTCGGAAACTGTAATTTGATCTTCTCCTGTACAACCATTTCCATCGGTTACGGTAACTGCATAAGTGCCTCCAGATGTAATATCCAAATTTGAAAGTATGCTTCCGTCTGACCAGATATAATCGGTGAAAACACCTGTTGTCAAAGTCACTGTTTCACCAGAGCAGAATGATTGATTACCTGCTATGCTTGGCTCAGGGTTTTGATTTTCAATAACGGTAGTGGAAGCTTCATTGGTACATCCATTTGCATCTGTAACGATGACACTATAGGTTCCTCCTGCAGTAATTTCAATGTCTTGGTTTAAAGATAAATCTGACCATTCGTAATTTTCAAAACCAGCACCAGCATCTAGTATAATACTCTCGCCACTACATATTGGATTGTTACCTGTGATATTTAAATCCGGTAAATCATTTTCAATAATAGAAACTGTCGTCTCACCAGAACAACCATTGGCATCCGTTACAATAACGGTATAATCATTAGGATCACTAACCGTAATGCTTTGTTCTAAAGAACCATTTGACCATTCATAAGTTTCAAAACCTGCGCCTGCGTCTAAGGTCGTATTTGTACCTGTACAATATTCTAAATCACCAGATATTGCAGGGTTTAAAGAAGTACTTTCTTCAATGTCAATGGAAACTTCACCAGTACAACCATTAGCATCTGTTACGATAACAGAATATGTGCCACCAACTGAAACCTCTAAGGTAGAACCAACAGAACCATCCGACCATTCATAAGATTCGAAAGCTCCTGCATCAAGGATCGTTGAAAAGCCTGTACAGAAAGTAGTAGAACCTGCAATAGTTGGAGTAGGAGTAGGGTTGATGGTAATGTTTATATCATCTTCACCTGTACATCCATTTCCATCAGTAATCGTAACGGTATAAGTACCAGACATCGTTACTTCTAATGTTTCTCCACTAGAACCATCTGACCAAGCGTAATCAGAATACCCTGACCCCGCATTTAAAAGGGAAGATTCTCCTTCACAAAAAGCGGTAGTTCCGGTAATCTCTGGAAGCGGATTGTCAAACACGTTTACACTAACTTGGTTTTCAGCAGTACATCCATTTATATCTGTAACGGTAACACTATAATCGTTTGTTTGATCAACAGTAATGGTTTGATCCATGGTACCATCAGACCATTCGTAAGAATTATAACCTGAGCCAGCATCTAGCACACTTTCTCCTTCACAAAATTCTAATACTCCGTCGATGTTTGGAACATCAATGGTGTTTTCTTCAACTATAAATTGAGCTTCACCAGTACAACCATTTGCATCCGTCACAATAACAGAGTAAGTATCTCCAGTTGTAACGGAAATTGTTTGAGTACCAGAACCTTCAGACCATTCATAATTTTCATATCCATCACCAGCATCTAAAGTTGAACTTTGTCCTTGACAGAAAGAGTTATCTCCTGTGATCGTTGGAACCGGATTTGGATTCTCATTTACACTAAATTGAGTTTCACCAGTACAGCCACTTGCATTTGTTACCGTTACACTGTAAGTACCAGTCTCATCAACAGAAATAGTTGAGGTAATAGAACCATCAGACCATTCATAGGAATTATAGGTGTCTCCGACATCTAAAATTGTCGAAGCATCTTCGCAAAAAGCGTTGTCTCCAGTAATCGTTGGAACTGGATTTGGGCTAATCAAAACGGTAACGGTATTTTCACCAGTACATCCATTTATGTCTGTAACCGTAACTGAATAATCTCCACTTTCTGCTGCTGAAATATCTTGAGTAATTTCATCATTAGACCAAATATATGTTTCAAAACCAGCACCTGCATCAAGTGTAGAAGTCTCACCTTCGCAAAGATCTAAGTCACCAATTATACTTGGTTCTAATTGATCATTTTCAATGACCGTTACCATCGTTGTTCCAGTACAACCATTGGCATCCGTAACAATTACAGAATAATCACCAGGTGTAGAAACTTGAATGGACTGAGTAAAAGAACCTTCAGACCATTCGTAAAGGTCGTATCCTCCACCTGCATCCAACAATGTTTCACTGCCAGTGCAAAAAGAAGTTGAACCAGAAATGGTAGGAACAGGATTTGGATTTTCTGTAACATTAAAGGTTGTTTCACCCGTACATCCAAAAGCATCTGTAACAGTCACAGAAATAATTCCGCTTTCATCAGCGATTGCATTTTGGGTAGCATCACCAGTTGACCAATCATACATTGCATATCCACTTCCTGCATCTAAGATTGTATTGGCACCGTCACAGAAAATATTGTCTCCAGTAATCGTTGGTACAGGAGATGGATTGATCACGACTTCTGTTGTCGTTGGGTCAGACTCGCAACCATCTACCGTAATTTCTAAAGTATAAATCCCGGGATCTGTAATATCTGTTGGGTTTTGAATAATAGAAGAATAGCCATTGGGGCCAGTCCAATTATAAGAAATGATTGTTCCTGTATTTGGAGTATTACCGATTAAAGCAAAAACATCATCGACACAATATGGCCCTGTGTTATCTGCGATTGCAACAGGTGCATCTGATAATTGTACAAGAGTTGAAGTTTGTGGAGAAGGACAGCCATCAATAATAACGGTCAAAAGATATAAGCCATCTTCCGTTGCATTTAGTGGATTTTGATCGGCAGAAGTATATCCGTTAGGGCCTTCCCATTGATATACAACATCTAAACCATTTCCTGTAGTAATTCCAATTAATGATATCGGTTGTCCTGGACAATAAGGCCCAGTATTAGAGGCAATAGCGTCTGGAGCTGGAGTAAGATTGACGATAGTTGGAGCTAGTTCAGAGGGACAGCCATCTACTGTTACTTCCAATATATAAGCACCTGCTTCGGTTGCATCGGTTGGATTTTGTTGTGATGAAGTATACCCATTTGGACCAGTCCAGGAATAAATTGCTATACCTGTAGCAGATGTACTTCCAAATAATTCTATAGTTTGACCTTCGCAATAAGGACCATTATTGATAGCGATTGCATCAGGTGAAGGAACGATATTAATGTCTTGAGTAACAGATGTTTCGCAAAAGAAATTATTGGTATAAGAATAGGTTACTTGTGTAACTCCGACAGGCATGTTTTGAGGAAATATAAAGCCATCAGGAGATACAAAAATTCCAGACCATGTTCCACCAGAAGGAGAGCCTTGTAATTGAACTGCGATTTCAGTATTACAAATTGGGCCGGGGTCAAAAATAACAACAACTGGATTTGGATTTACCGTTACATTGGTGATTTCAAAATTTCCACATCCATTTCCATCAGTAATGGAAACCGAATAGGGGCCGGGGAAAGTTGCAGGAATAGTTTGACCAGATTGATTACCAATTGGAGTGGTCCAAGTGTAAGTGTAATTTCCATCACCACCACTACCATTTGCAGTAAGTGGTATACCTCCATCATTTTCACAAAACTCAGCAGGATCAGGAGTGATACTTACTTGAGGAGCACTATTTACAAAAATATCTATAAAAGTAGAATTAGGACAAGCATTAGGATTTGTATAAGTTACAGTATGGAATCCTGGTCCCACAACAGAGGGATCAAATAATCCTCCAGGAGCATTAGGACTCCAGGTTCCTCCAAAAGGACTTGCGGATAAGGTAGTTGGAAAATCGTCTTCACAAAATGGACCGACTGGATCAATATTAGGCGCACTACAAACACCTTCCAATATGTTTACAATCGCAGTGCAAACCTCCGTTTGGTTTCCAGAGGTAGCAGTAATCGTAACGACATTTGGACCGAGATTAGCACAGCCAAAAGTATTTATGTCTAAAGTTATTGTTGCTTCATTACAACCACCAGAAATAGCAGAAGCGACATCTTCGGCTGTAATACTTGCGCTACAGTTACCATCTAGAGACGTCGTAAAGTCATTGCAATTTAAAGTAAAATCACTTCCATCAGCATCAAAAGTAAAGCATCTAAAATCTAGATAATGAACACCGTCATTGGCGCCATCAGAACCATCATAATCACTATTGTCTAGATTGAAACGGCCAACTTGTTCATAGTTTATATTATCTCCACTATTAAACCCAACAGTTGCAGCCGATCCGCCAAAAGGACCACCGCCCGATGCCGAGCCTGTTGTCCATTGCATGTCTCCATACCGCATTTGTATGTTATTGCCGACTCCGATAATAGGAGCTGTTCCATCACTGATAATTACCTGGAAGGTATTTAATTCTGAGCACTGCTGATTATACCAACCTACTTCTTCCCATGAAACAATCATATAGTTTGGAAAAATTCGATACCATGCTTGCCCACAATCTGTGTTTCTAGTATCGACATCTGCCCAAAAAGGTGCCACCATAGGCACGTCATAAGGAAAACCATCAGGGCTAAATTGAGCTACTGCCTGACCAAATGATAAATTCCCATTTGTATTGATGTAAGCATCATTATAAAAAGATCCACAGAAACTAAAAGTGAAACCTAAATTCGGAATAAAAAGAGAGCCGTCATCATTCCTTGGAACAGCGGTATAAGTCGATTGATCAACGGAAATATAACCATCAAAACAATCCTCCCATCTTTCACCACTTAATGGATCGCCAGGGTGAGTAACTTCAGGTGGGTTTACTAGTCCCAAATCAATGAGTTCATCAAGACTCATACCGACTAAATCCTCTTTTTCAAATTGAGTATTTTGGTCTGAGGCTTGAAGTTTATTGTTATTTGTAATTTGGCTTTTGAGTAGGAAAGGCAAAGCAAAGCCAGTGAGGAAGAGGGCAATTCTTCTCATTATTATAGTTTTTGGTTAAGAAAACAGTCGAAATGGCTGAGGTTATAATTAGTTTACTCTCACAATTCAATTCCTGTAGAATGTGTTTAAGAAATATTATAAATAGGAAGCGACAAACACATTAGAAATTCACTACGAATATATTATTTAATTTTTGGATATCGTAAAAGAATAGAAGGAATATTTGGGATATGAGCTGAATGGGAAATTTTATGTGCTGAAATGATGTATTTGTACATGAAAAATAATATTTAAAACCTTAAAATTGGCGTTTTTAATGTTTTATGTTGATTCAAAAGAATTTATAAAAAGCAAAGAGCCAATGAAATTACTTCCATTGGCTCTTACTTAAAGGGATTTAAAAAAATACAATTATCGAATCAATGTGATATCGCCTTTGAAAATAACAGTTTGGCCGTCTATTAATTGGACTTCAGCCCAGTAGACAAAGACCGCAGGGTTTAGCGCTTCTCCTCTTAGTGTTCCATCCCATCCATTACCAGGATCATTAGGATTGAAATCAAAATTTTCAAACACCACTTCTCCCCATCTATCATAAATTAAAAACTTGTTTACTTTTTCTACACTTTGACCACCAAAGATTACTAATATATCATTGTCCGAATCGCCGTTTGGAGTAAATATATTTGGTACAAAAATCAAAGCTTCCTTTTCAACTCGAAGAAGAATCTCATCTGTAGCAACACAACCATTTGTATCTGTAAGTGTAGCTTCAATCAGTAGATTATTTAAAGGAGCTGCATAGACTTCTTCGCATATATCAGAAAGAGAATCCAAACAAACCAACATTTCCATTGGTGACCAAACGAGTGTATCAATAAGATCAACAGGAATAGTAAGTTGAGCTGTTATGTTTGCATCATCTCCGAGTTGTAATAACAAATCATTACCAAGGAATAATTCTATTTCTGCAGGATCAGAAATAGTGAAAGTTGTATCCCAGGTACATCCTATCTGATCCATTATGGTTAATGTATATTCACCTGAAGTCAATCCTGGCAATACATCAATGGAAGTGAAAATATCTCCTTCCAATGCATATTGAAAATCTGGTGTTCCACCAAAAACGGTATCGATATAAACAACCGCATCATTTTCTCCAAAACAAGAAGGGCTATCAAAACTAACGATTGCACCTTGAAGGATGTTTTGACTTTCAAAAACATCAACAAAGGTAGTATCGGAACAGCTATTGTTTTGGTCGGTAACAATTAAAGAGTAAGTTCCTGGTTCAGAAACTGAAGTACTTGCATCCTGAGAAATCGTTCCGCTATTCAATTGCCACTGATAGGAGAGTGGACCGATACCACTAGAATTTAAGCCATTGATTTCAACGTCCGTTGTGATACAATCTATTTCATCTGGGTTGTTGGTAGCAGCAGTTGGAGCATCATTTAGTTCATTGATTAAAATGGTCGTATCATTTTCACAACCATTTATGGTGTCGATCAATGTCAAAGTGTATAAACCTGGTTCGACAGCTGTTGTAATCAACTCGTCCAAAGGACCAGAGATACCACCGGCAGGTCCTGACCAATCAATCGTAATATCGCCACCAGTTTGAGAACCATTTCCATTTAATTCTACTTCATTATTTGCACAATTCAAATCATCTGGCGTCGCTAAAGAGATCAAAGGATAATCAGTGTTGTCGATCACATTTATACTATCCGAACCGATACAGCCATTCAAGGTATCAAGGATGTTAAGGAAATACATGCCCTCCGCTTCTACTTGAATACTTGGTGTCGTTCCTTGTAGTGAACCATTTTGATCCAACCATTCATAAGTTGCATTTGGAACTTCTTCCGCATCTAAAAATAAAACCAATAGTGAACAATCAATCGTATCCAAAGGATTGGTAATTACTACTACCGGGTCAATGTTATTTAAATTTACAATAACCGTATCTGGTGTAGATGCACAATTAGCTAAAGTATCAATAACGGTAAGAATATAAGTTCCTCCTGTAGTAACCTCTGGGAATTGTTCATTTGTTTGAGAAGCATCTAAAGGTCCTTGCCATTGGTATTGTTGATTTGGACCGATTGGACCACCTTGTAAAAAGGCAACATCAATCGTACAGTTAAGGTCGACATCGCTACCTGCGAGTGCTGTAGGTAAATCAGCTCCTGCATCAACTTCGATGGAATCAATATTTGAACAACCTGTGATGCTATCCGTAGCGGTGACATAATACCAAGCTGCTTGATCAACAGTTGCACTAGTAGTATTTGCACCATCAACAACACTTCCACCTGACCATTGAATCTGTAAATTATCACCGATAACGTTCGCATTTAGAATCAAGTCTGGAGAAGCACAAGAGATATCACCACCATTGGTGATCATAACTTCTGGCGTTTGAAAAACATTGATGATCATTGTTTCTGCAAAAGGACAACCGTTTTCAATAAAGGTATAAGTAATCGTATTTGGACCGAAATCAACAGATGGATTATTTGGATCAAAAAGCCCTGTATTTGAATCGATGATTCCATTCCCAGACCAAGACCCAACTCCTGTATTGTCCGAATTATTTTCTGTAGCACTTAGGTTAAAAGTACCCGTATTTTGATCTAAACAGAAATCAGCAATAGGATCTAACGTCAAAGTGATATTTGCGCAATCTGTAGCATAACAAGTT
The DNA here is from genome assembly GCA_937921595.1 of uncultured Saprospiraceae bacterium. Lineage (GTDB taxonomy): Bacteria > Bacteroidota > Bacteroidia > Chitinophagales > Saprospiraceae > JAHDHW01. Next base: position 16,275 of record CAKZTD010000294.1, on the reverse strand, counting down.
TGTATTACAGAAATATTTCCACACGGCGCATCTCCAAGAATCGTTAATTCAATGGTGACGGAGTCATTTGGATTTAGACTCGTGACTGTATAATTATTAGGTCCTTGAGTTCCCGATGGTCCATCCAAAACAACAATATCATATCCAGTTGCTCCGTCGACATCATCCCAAGTAAATTCTATCATATCAGTAGTAGTCATACAGTTGATAACAGGCTCTTCTAAAGGAGCAACTACATCAACCGTTTGATTTACCATATTCGAAACACAGTTGTTTGAATTTGTTACTTGTAATGTCACGACATAAGAATCTGCAGTAGGCCAACTTACTTCATAAGGACCAGCACCAGTTCCAGAGTTTACTACTCCGCCATCAAAGTCCCAATCATAAGTTGCTCCACTAACATTGACCGCTTCGATGATTGAATACTCATTTTCACAAACCGGAGTGCTTGCTGTAAAGCTTGCTGTCGATGCAAAGAACACATTGATTGTAGTTGTTTCAATAACTGCGCAACCATTTTCGACAAAAGTATAAGTAATTACATTTGGGCCAGGACTTGCATCCGTTGGATCAAATAAACAACCACCATCTGCAGGCATTCCGGGGCCAGTCCAAATACCTGTACCTGATCCATCGCCACCAATGATTTCAACTTCAAGGCATTGAGGCATCGTATTCGCATCAAGGCAAATATCATCTACTGGTTCGATAATTACAATAACAGAAGGACAGGCAGTCGCTTGACAAAGTTGAGTGTTTGAACTGTTTCCACAAGGAGCTAATCCAATTGCAGTGACTGTTATTTCAACTTCATCATCAGGATTAAGATTTTCAACAAGGAAGGTGTTTCCATTTTGAATACCGGTTTGCCCTGTAGAAACAGTGACCTCATAAACAGAAGCACCAGGTACATCATTCCAAGAGAATTCTATCATCTCAGTTGTCGAAGAACAGTTTATTACTGGAGGCGTCAGTGCTTGTGCAACTTCAACATTTTCAAACATTTGCTGACTTACACATCCGTTGTCATCTGTGATAGATAAACTAACTTCGTAAACTCCTCCTTCAGTATAAGATATTTCATAAGGTCCAGCGCCTGTTCCAGATAGAACAATTCCACCTGCAAAATCCCATTCGTAGTTTGCAGCGGTTGCTGCGTTTCCAGTGTAATTGATCATACAAGTCTGATCAGAACAGATTGGACTTTGAACAGTAAAAGTAGAACTTGGCGGTGCAATTACATTTAAATCTAAAGATTGAACATAAGTACAACCTTGTTCGGCGTAAGTATAAGTAATCGTATTTAATCCAATGTTTACAGAAGGATCGAGCGGATCAAAAGTTCCATTTATTTGGTTGGTGATTCCAGGTCCATTCCATACCCCATTTCCACTTCCATCTCCACCATTTATATTAGCTGAAAGTTGCTGAGTTTCTTGAGAACCATCCAAACAAATATCATTGGTTTCAAAATCTAAATCGATCGTAATGACCGGACAGTTATTTGCGTAGCAAGTTGTTGTTGTACTACTATTTCCACATGATCCTATTCCAATTGCAATGACTGTGATTGTAACAGAGTCGTTAGGACTTAGGCCAGTTACTTCATAAGCGTTTCCATTTTGAACACCAGCAACACCATTAACTAAAATGACATCATAATCACTGGCTCCCGTAACATCATTCCAGGTAAAAGTAATCTGATCTGTACTCGACATACAATTAATAACCGGAGGAGATAAAGGTTGATCCAGCTGTATGTTAGTTACTTCAAGGGTAGAGCTACAACCATTTTCGATAACGGCCAAACTAATATTATCATTAGTTCCAGTCGCCCAGGTAATTTCATAAGGTCCTTGACCAGTACCAGAAATTACAGTGGCCGTTCCAAAATCCCAATTGTAAGTTGCAGCTGTTGTTGCATTTCCAGTATAAGAAATGGTAGCGGTATCACCAATACATAAAGGTGCTTCAACATCAAAAGTTGAACTTGGTTGTTGGAAAACGTTAATCGTTATAAATTGAACGTAAGAACAGCTGGCTTCTTCGAAAGTATAAGTAATTGTATTGGCACCTAGAGCCGCTGTTGCAGGATCAAAGGTTCCTGATATAGGATCAATCCCTGTGCCACTCCATGATCCAGTTCCAGATCCATCACTACCGCCAATAACTACATTTAAATCTATTGTTCCATTATTTCCGTCTAAGCAAATATCATTTACTGGATCTATGTCAACCGTAATGTCTGGACAATCAACCGCATCACAAGAGAATGTTGCAGAACTGTTTCCACAAGGTCCTGTTCCGATAACTTCGACCATGATTTCTACAGTTGTATTCGGAGTCAAGTCTATTACTTCGTAGCTTGTTGGGCTAGTCATCGTTCCCGATGGACCAGTAATAACGGTTACTATATAGTTAGAGGCTCCAGGTATTTCATCCCAAGAGAATTCAATGGTCGTTGTAGAAGGATCACAATTAATTACTGGAGCAGCAAGCGGAGCTTCTACTGTAACACTTTCACTTGTTTGAGTTGATGGACATCCGTTTTCTTCGACAGAAAGGGAAACATTGTAAGTTCCTGCACCTGACCATTGAATTTCATATGGACCAGCACCACTTCCAGAGAGAATCGTACCGCCTCCAAAGTTCCAATCATAAGTTGCACCAGCACCTGCTGTTCCTGTAAAGGTAATAAGAGAAAAACCTGTTGTACAGATTGGTCCAGTAACTGTAAAGTCTGAACTTGGTGTTGGATTGATGGTTATTTCAAATTGTTCTTCGTCGCTACAAGCTGCCGACCCATTTTCATCATAAATGAATAAAGTAGTAGTTGTCGTAATTGCATCTCCAGGTGCATAGCTTGTTCCATTACCTCCAGCTTCTGTGAAGTAAGCAGCATTTGCAGTTAAATTAGAACCAGTGATAGCTTCTAAAGTATAAGAATCACAAGCTGATACATTATCAGGAGCAATGATATCTGGTTGTTGAGTAATGGTAATCACGAAAGATTGTTCATTACTACAGTTTGCAATTCCAGCATCATCGAAAATAAATAATGTAATTGTAGAGTTAATTTCATCACCTGGATCATAAGATGTACCTGTACCATTTGGTCCGGTAAAATAAGCCTCATTTCCAGTGAGATTTAATCCTGAAATATCTGGTAAGATATAGGAGTTACAAGCTAATTGATTATCAATGTCATCCAGCTGAGGAGCAGGAGTAATCGTGATTGAAAATGAAACTTCGTCTTCACAATCTGTTAGTCCGGCATTAGCATAAATGAATAATGTCGTTGTTGTCGAAATTACATCTCCAGCGTCGTAGCTTGTTCCACCGCCATTAGTTTCTGTATAATAAGCTTCCGTACCAGGAAGGTTATTTCCTGTAATTGCAGGAAGCGTATATTCATTACAAATAGCCACCGGATCAGGAGTGTTTAATTCAGGAGCGGCAGTAATCGTAATCATAAATGATTCTTCATCTTCACATCCTGAAAGACCTACATTATCAAAAATATAAATGGTCGTATTAGTAGTAATTGCATCACCAGGATTGTAATTCAGCCCACTTCCACCAGGTCCTGAGAAATAAGCCTCATTGCCGCTTAGATTAGTTCCTGTGATATTCGGTAAAATATATTCATCACAAGTAGTAATATTCATTACTTCATCGATGTCTGGTTCTTGGAAAATGTTTACTATAAATGATTCTTCATCTTCACAAGCAGTAATTCCAGCATTATCAAAAATATAAATGGTGGTATTCGCAGAGATAACATCACCAACAGTAAAGGTATTTCCAGTACCATTAGGACCTGAGAAGTAACTCTCGTTTCCACTTAAATTATTTCCAGTAATAGCAGGTAAGGTGTATGGGCCACAAATAGAAACTTCCATAACCTCATCAATATCAGGTTGTAAAAATATATTGATTTCAAATGTTTCCTCATCGTTACAATCTACGGTACCATCATAAATATAAAGTGTAATATCCGAGTTGATAACATCTCCCGGAGCATAGGCCGTACCAGTTCCTCCAGTACCTGAGTAATAACTTTCATTACCACTTAAATCTGTTCCAGAGATAGCAGGTAGTGTGTAGAAATTACAAGCATTTACAGGATCCATTGGATCAATATCAGGTTGGCTTGTAATACTTACTAAAAATTCTTCTTCGTCGTTACAGCTGCCAGTTCCGTCGTCGTCAAAAATAAAAACAGCCTGAGTTGAGAAAATGGTATCACCAGAATTGTAGCTAATTCCTGTTCCTCCAGTCATGTTATAAAAGGCCTCATTACCTGTTAGGTTTGAACCAGATATTGTTGGAAGAATATAAAAATTACAAGCAGTTTGATTTACAATATCTGTTACATCAGGTTGAGGAACAATAGTGATAATCAAAACCTCTTCGTCAAAACAAGCTGCATCTCCATCAAAAATATAAAGAGTCGTAGTTGTTGTTATTACATCACCTGCATTATATGGAATTCCAGTCCCACCAGATTCCGCATAATAAGATTGATTACCAGTTAGATTTGTACCTGTTATTATTGGTAAAATATATTCATTACAAACATTTGCTGGAGGCAGACTATCTACATCAGGAGAGCCAATGACTTCTACATCGAAAGAGTAGTCTCCTGTACAGTTAGTATTAATATCGGTATAAGTATAAGTCACTTCGTGGAATCCCTCTCCAAGATTAGAAGGAGAAACTGTTCCTGAAAAATCAGCTGCACCACCCCAAGTACCACCACTAGGGACACCTTGTAACTGGAAGGTGTTTAAGCATTGAGCAAGCGGAGGAATAGGAACAACTGAAACGAATGGTGCTAGGTCAACAGTAATTTCAATACATTCAGTTCCTGAACATTGGGTAATTAAATCTGTAACAGTAACACAATATAAATCTGTTCCAATATTGAAAACAGGTTGAGTACTGCCTGCACCAGCTACTGGTGACCAGTTATAAGAATAATTCCCACTACCTCCAAGCGTTACTTCCGCTTCAAGAGTAATCGGGAAATCAGGATCATTTTGACAAATTTGAGTACCAGGATCTGCAGTCAATTCAAGTTGAAGATTGCTATTAGCTTGTACAGTAACTTGATCAACAGCAGTACATTGATTGGCATCAGTGATCGTTAAAGAATAAGTTGTCGTCAAAGTTGGACAGACATCTGGATTACTACCAATTGCTCCATTATCCCAAGTATAAAAATAAGGAGGTTGACCTCCAGTGACAACAGGATTTAAGGTAACACATGAGCCTGCACATACCGGAGGTACAAAAGGCATAATGATATCAATTTCTGGAAGCACCGTCACCATTATATTTCCGGGAAATCCTACACAACCATCTGCACTAGTTGGTGTAACAACATAAGTTACTGTTTGTGCAACAGGTGAACTATTAGTAAGTATTTGAGTTATCGTATTTCCACAACTATTCAAACATTCAGCATCTCCATCAATAGCATTAGGTAAAACAGTCCAGGTATAAGTTACATTTGGGTCTTGATCACTCATTAAGATGATACCTGTTTGGTCACCAGAACAAATGGTCATTGGAGCTTGAGGAATAAGCATTGGACCAGAACAGCAATTTAATGATAGATTATTGAACCAAGGTAAATCTGCTTCACATCCTTGAGAAAGCCAGCCACCTGTTTCACCATCTCCAAAAGTTCTAAAAGAAACGGTACAATCAGTAAAGGTTGGTGATTGTTCACAAACTGGATATTGTCTAGCTGTTAAATTAAAACATACTTGCCAGGAAAATCCGTTATTGTCTCCACAGCCTGAACCATCTCCAAATGTACAGTTAGGATTTGAAAAATCTTGACAAGTTGGATCATTCCCAGGAGTATTTACTGTAAACCAACCTGCTCCTACAGGAGAGAAAGGTGGAAGGTAACCAGGGTCAATATCATTATAAGTAACAATTCCATTATTGAACCAAGACCATGTAGATCCGTTGGCTGCTGTTGTTAAAGGAACTGTAATATTAGCAGGTAATCCAGACGGTAAAAAAGAAATAGGATCCCAGCAATCACCGAACTCAGGAACAATTCCATGTAGCCACTGACATTCATTTGTACCTTGACCGGAGTTAAAATTATTTATGTTTAAACAAATTTCTACTACTTCACCTGGTTGAAAAGGACCAGAAGTAGGAGAGCCCAAAGAGGTTCCAACAACAGTTACATCACTATCTGTATTACAATTACTTCCTTGTGGAAAAGCTTCAATGCATAAGTCAAATTGACCATCAGCACCTGCTCCATCAGAGATCACAATAAAGTATTCAGTTCCTGGTGTGACACCGACATTGTTTAAGGTTACTGATCCACCATTACCCGTATTACAATTTACATTGAAAAAGCCAGCACATGTTCCCGAAAAGACGGCAACCTGAGGTTGATTTAAATCACCACTAGTCACATCAATGGTCATTACACCAGTTCCTGGCTCAGGCGTAAAAGAAAACCAAACGGCTTCATTTTGAAAATCAAAACATCCACCAGGAGGATTTGCAAATGGCCCAGGAGAAGCACCTGAATTACAACCTGGTGCACAGTTACTACTTCCTGTAGAAACACTTATCGTCTCTGCATCTCCACATAAGTCATTATCCGCACAACCTGGAGGAGGTCCCATCTCTGTTGCACAAATATCAAAGTCACCTGCGCCTCCATTAGTAGAAGCAACCTGAATAAAATAAGTAACACCAGGACTTAGACCTGTTACGTCAAAATTCGCTGAATTCGCGTTTCCACAGTAGTCACCAATAAAAGTAAAAGAACCATTACAGTCAGGAGTGAAGGTTCCTACACTTGCTGAAATAGTCCCAGATAAACCTGTATTTTGAATATTTATATTTAAAGCATTATTCCCAGCTCCAATAGTTGTAGAGTACCAAACACTACTTTCTGCATTTCCTGCACAAGTTGGGATTTCGAAATCACCAGTTGCGTCTATGGTTGTTCCAGGATTGCAAGATCCGTTTGCTGTAATAGCTTCTGGAGCACAAGGATCATCATTAGCAGGAGGAGCTCCCCCAACTGGGTTGTCAACACAAAGGTCAAATGGACCAAATTGATCCGTTTGAGAAGTGATTATGACGTAATAGGTTTGGCCAATTACCAGGCCTGATCCTGTAATATCAGTACCGCAATTCAATTGGTTCGCTGAAGCGAAATCACAGGGTGTAGGATTGAATTCCAATAGTGTGATTTCTGGTCGAAAGAACGGGTCGGGAGAGGATGCCGTAATATCGTAATTACTGCCTTGGGCTGTAAAAGTAAACCAAACGTTAAACGTACCACTTACACAATCTCCATTTCCAATATCAACAGTAGCGTCCGTATTGTCAAAAGTGGCGCATGAACCATCTGTTGGCACATCGATAGGACTATTACAATCATCATTAGATGGTTGCGCAAAAGCTAGATTGATAGATAGTAGTAAAAGGAATGTAAGTACAGATTTGATGTTTACCATTTGTAAATGATTACATAGGTAAGCACCAGATAGAGTAAACCTCTCTCTCATGATGGATAAAATTTTGACTAAATAATTGTAAGTTTTGGACCGGAGTAATTGCGATTCGTGCACAATTTTATCCAATCTCAAATTTTAAACCCAAAGCAAATATAATTAAAATGGGACTCAAAAGCTGTTAAGAAGCTTTCAAGAGGCGGGAATATTAACTGAAAATAATACTCAAAGTTAATACGATTTTTAGAAAAAAAGACAAATTTTCGTATTTATTCAATACATGATTCGTAGTAGATTGTTAATCAGTTTTTTATATGTGCTTAGATAGAGTAATGGATGAATATATTATAGATATTTACCCTGCCAAACTTTTATGCAAACTTGATATTTATTTTAACTTTTTTTACTTGAGTTATAGTATTTTTTATTTATGAGATAAAAAACGATATAAAAGTCGGTTTTGTTAAGAAAGACTAATAGTAGTTTTCTAATCGTTTTATTGAAAAAAGCTATATGAAAAATTTGGTAAGTATTTCCATTATTTTAATGTTCTCCTTTTGCTCGTTTGCGCAAAAATTTTCTGCTGGAATAAATATGGGCGTGAGTTATGATCGATTAGAATTTGAAAAGGATTTATCTTTAAATAATCAGGTCAATTCATTGACTGCTAATGCAAAACCGGGATTTCATATTGGTATCCATGGCTTAATTAAAGTAGCAAATCGGGTTAAAGTTTCCCCACAATTATTACTAGCTTTTTCAGAATATTCTATAAACTATGATTTGGGAAACGATATGGAGGCTACCCGAATTATTGAAAATGTTTATATCAGAATTCCTGTAGACTTGCATTTGGAGATTTTAAAAGGGAAGACTGCGCTCTATTTATTTAGCGGAGCAGAATATGCTTATAATGTAGCAGATGAAGAAAATAGAGGAGGTCTTTTAGAAATCAAAAAAGGATTTTTCTCTGGCCGTTTAGGGATAGGTGTACGTAAGGATTTTAAACATTTTTCAATGAGTCCTGAATTTACCTTTGTAAAATCTTTTGGAGATATAAAACAGGATAGGGTACTTGCGCTGAATCAAGTTATTACCAATCTTGATAGTAGCATTGTTGGGTTTAATTTGAAATTTGAAGGTTTGTTAAGTGGAGGATAGATCTGTGATTTTTAAAATACAGGATACTTTTGAATTCCGATTTAGAAATGAGTGAATGAGTGAGAATTTAGGAATGAGTGAATTGGGGCCTCCTAGATGTAATAGAAACGAACTTAGGGATTAGACTATCTCTATTATTTGCTTCCTACACATCACAAATCATTATACCTTCTTTTAAAGCTGATATTTGATCCTGATAAGTTGGAATAAATTCCTGTGCAACATACCCTTTGTATCCTGTTTCAACTATAGCCTTCATGATCGCGGGATAATTCAATTCTTGATTATCATTAATTTCATTTCTACCCGGAACACCTCCTGTATGATAATGCGCAAAGTAATCGCTATAATCCCGGATGGTCCGTATGATATCACCTTCCATGATTTGCATGTGATAGATGTCATATAGGAGTTTGAAATTTGGAGAACCTAATTTATCAACCATCTTAACTCCCCAAGGAGTATTATCACATTGATAGTCCTCATGGTCGATCTTACTATTCAGCAACTCCATAATGATCATGACGTTTTTTTGTTCTGCATGTTTAACGATTCCGTCAAGACCTATTGCACAATTTTCTAAGCCTTCTTCGGAGTTCAATCCGTATTTGTTTCCAGAAAAAACAATCACATTTTTAATGCCATGCTCCGCAGCTTTATCAATTAATTCGATATACGGTTTAATTAACTTTTTATGATTAGAAATATTATTAAAACCTTCTGTCAGGTTAGCGCATACATCATTTGCGACAGAACATTTGAGACCATACTTATCTAGAATTTGCCAATCTTCGGGACTGACTAAGTCAATTCCTTTAATACCAATTTCTTTTGCTGATTCACAGAATTGTTCGAATGGAATTTTAGAATAACACCATTTACAAACAGCATGATTTATGTTGCCTTTTAGTTTTAATAATTTCATGGTATTTTTATGATTATCAAGAGATTGTTTGGTGTTGCAAGAAGTTATACCTGATAGGGTAGCAGTGCCTATCACGAGACCTGTTGTTATGTCTTTGATTGCCTTTCTTCTCTTCATTTTATCGATTACCTATTTACGGTACTCACTCCTCACCTTTGTTGACCTCCCAATCATCTGTACGAAAAGGAGAAGCCGGATTTCCTTCTTTATTAATCAAGTTTGCTTTGATCGGATTATTCGCCCATGCATATCTGACGGCAACTGGATTCTGAACATTTTCGCTCCAAACAATGATTTTATTTCCTTCTATTTTTGCTTGTGCCCAATAGAACTTTTTGTCAACTCCGGCGATTGCAAATTCCTGAAGATCTTCACTATTTCGACTCGCCAATTGGCTGCCGAATGTTTCAAAATTTAGTATTGCTTTTCCAGCATCAATTTTCATGTTCTGATAGACCGGCCCCGAATAGGTGATGTTTTCACCATAAGCAATTTTCCTAGCTCCTAGAGAAAGTCTCAGACCGACGTCTTGTTTATTTCTTGGGTGGATATCATTGGTTTCTCCGATATCAATGATCACTGCTTGAGCAGTATTTGGAACATTTAAAGTCATGCTCTGGGCTTCTCTCAAACGTGCCCATCCGGTATCACTGGGTTGATCATTAGTCCCTTGCCAGTTGGCGAGTTGGACCCAAAGAAAAGGGAAGTCTCCAATATTCCATAGCTTCCTCCAGTCTCTGATCATTGTTGGAAATAATTTTTGATAATCTTTAGCCCCTTCGATACTTGCATTGGATTCTCCTTGATACCAAAGCGCTCCTTTTATCGGATAGTTGAGGATTGGATGGATCATATAATGATAAAGCAAAGTATTGGTTTGGTTTGGAGCGGCTGCGCCATTTATTTCAACTTTACCAACTTTAAAATGCCATTGACCACAAAGCGAAGTTTTCCCTTTGGTAGATTTATAATAGATCTTTTTACAATCGCCATAAATTCCACCTCCACCTCCAGTATCATGAACTCTGATCGTGATAACATTGACCCCCTCATTGAGGATCTTAGGTGAAATCGTATAATTTCTATCCGTATTATAACTATTTAAACCTCCTATTTTTTGACCATTGATATAAGTAATATCATTGTCATCTATTGGTCCGAGGTTGAGATTGATGCTACTGGTAAGTTCGTCATTTGTGATGTAGAATTCTTTTCTAAACCAAAGTACTCCATCAAGTGCTTCGTAACCTTGGCTTTCCCAAAGACCTGGAACATCCATCGTTTTCCATCCTGAATGATCATAATCAGGAGAAGCCCAAAGTGGAAAATCGCCTTTCATGCCCTGGTCTTCTAGAGGTAGTTTTCCACCTAGCAATTTTTCTAATTTTCTAGTGGTTCTGACTTGGAGTGAATCTATATAGGTTTGAATAGAACGAGCACTTTCTTCTGCATCTTTGTATCCTAAGGATTCAGCTCGCATCCAAGGTTCTATTCGACTGCCACCCCACGAAGAATGTAAAAGACCGATAGGAACGTTTTGATGTTTTCTAAGTTCTTTGGCAAAATAATATCCTACGGCAGTGAAATCTCCGACCGTTTTTGGACTACAAGTCTCCCAGGTTCCATCGACTAAAGTATCCTGAGGAAGTAGGCTATAAGTATGCGGAACTTTGAAATGACGAATTTGGTCATCATTGGCTTGTGAGATTTCAGCTTTAGCATTGTTAGAATTTAAGACGATCCATTCCATATTGGATTGTCCTGAACATAGCCAAACATCACCAATGAGTATGTTTTTAAAACTGATCTTTTCTATAGTAGTAGAAATGGTCATTTTGAAAGGTCCTCCTGCCTTCATTTTGGGAAGAACAATTTTCCATTTTCCTTCTTTATCTGTTTTTGCCTGTGCTGGTTTTCCATTGAAATCAAGATAAACCGTGTCTTCAGGATTTGCTGTTCCCCAAACTGGAACCTCAATTCCTCTTTGCAAAACTGCATTGTTGGAAAATAATTTACTGACTTTTAGTTGAGCTGAAAGAAGAGGAAGACTAAATATGCTTAGCCATAGAAAGAGAATTGCCTTTTTCATAAATCAAATTTTTATAAAAATAATAATTGAATTTGGAAAAGAGAGGAAAAGAAGAAAAGAAATAACTTAAGAAGTTGTAGGGATAAAAAGATATGTGGTATGGAAAGGCTCTAAATTCTAATCTGCCACAAAGTCACCAAGACACAAAGAATTAAAATGTCATGTGTCTTGGTGGCAAAGTGGCAAAAAAAATATTGTATGATATAGAAAAACTAACTTAATAAAGCTTGTAATTTCATAGCAATAGACATATCTCCTTTGATTTTGATTTTTCCAGTCATCACCGCCATCATTGGGTTGATATCTCCACTTTTCAATTTTAGAAAAGTATCCATGGAAGTAGAAATCACACAATCCGCTTCTTTATCTTCTGTAGAAATAGCATTACTATCTCCTGTACCATCTACATAAATTACGGTATCGTCTAATGCGAATTTTACTGTTGATCCAATAGGAGATATATTCCCTGCTTGTTCGGTTAATTTCGCTACAATTGCTTCTAAACTCATTGTTTTATATTATTTAATATTAGAAAATTTTTCAAATAGATGTTTCAGCTTACTTCTCTTGACTAGTTAATCAGTTCTTTATCTTTCAGAATCGTAATTGCATCATCATGTAATAAGGTTTCGGCTAAGCCAATTGTTTTAGGTAATTCATATTTAAAATAAAACTTCATGGTCAACAACTTCCCTTCATAAAAATCAGACGAAAAAGTACCTCTATTGGTCACTAATGCTTGTTGAGCAACTGTAGCTTGCTTTAGCCATTGCCAAGCGATGACGATTGTACTAGTAAATTCCATAAAGATCGTTGCGTCGGCTAAAAAACGTTCAAAATCTCCTTGGGCTGCAAAACCAGACAAATGTTCCATAACTTTTTGAGCAAGTTTTATTTTCTCCGCAAGTTGATCAGCATATGGTTTTAGCGCTTCCTGATTCGCAGCATCTCTGATGGTTTCTGTAATCGCTCCTATCAGTAATTGTAAAGCCCGACCATTTTGCATCGTAGCTTTTCTACCTAATAAATCCATCGATTGAATACCGGTAGTTCCTTCATAAAGCGAAGTAATTCGGATATCCCTATAATATTGTTGTAAAGGAAAATCTACACAGAATCCATAGCCACCTAAAACTTGAAGTCCATTGCTAGTGGCAATTCTCCCCATTTCAGAAGGATACGTTTTAGCAATCGGCGTCAAAATTTCCATCAAAAGATGAGCATCTTGTTTTTTATCACCTTCGCTAATTTTTTCAATATCAGAAAGTTTTCCGCATTCTAACAAAATACTCAATCCACCTTCAACGACTGCTTTTTGTAATAAAAGCATTCTTCGAACATCCGGATGCTTTATGATTAAACTTTGTTCTTCATCAACATTCTTTGTTCCATCACTCGTCAATCGACGACCCTGAGGACGTTCCTTGGCATACTGTAAGGAAGCATGATAAGCAGCGGTCGCAATAGAATTGGCGATATGTCCAACATCAATTCTTGCCTCGTTCATCATTTGGAACATATATTTTAAACCCAAATTAGGCTGTCCAACCAAATGTCCGTAGCAATCATCATTTTCACCATAAACCAAATGAGCAGTTGCATAACCTTTCTGACCCATTTTCTGAAAATCACCAGCAGTGACCACATCATTATACACTAAATTTCCATCCGCCTCGATCCGTTTTTTAGGCACTACAAAAAGCGAAATACCTTTCGTCCCAGCTGGAGCACCTTCGATTCTGGCTAATGTCAAATGCACAAAATTTTCACCAAACTGATGATCACCACCAGAGATAAAAATCTTTTGACCTTTGATTTTATAAGCACCATCTTCTTGTGGATATGCGGTCGTTGAAACATCAGAAAGAGAACTACCAGCCTGAGGTTCGGTCAAAGCCATAGTTCCCATCCATTTACCTGCGATCATATTTGGAACGTAGGTATCGATGAGTTTTTGATTTCCAAAATTGACAATAAGATTCGCGGCTCCAGAAGTCAGGTTCATATAACCAACGACATGATTATTGGCAGCATGGTAAATATGATTGGTTGCACCAAATAAGATAAGCGGTAACTGCATCCCTCCGTTTTCATAAGAAAAGTAGGAACCAAAGATCCCCGCTTCAGCAGCTTTTTCGATAATACGACCTAATTGAGGGTGAGCGATGATTTTTCCATCTTCATAAACCACTGGCTTTTCATCCATTGCAGCAGAATAAGGATGATATTCTTTATCCGCTAAATCCTTTGCAGCATCCAATAAAATATCAATGCCATCTCGGTCATAATCGCTGTATAATTCGCTATTAAGGATTTCTTCAACCTTATGTACATCGTACAATAAAAATCGAAGGTTATTCATGCTCACATATTGATCTGCCATCTTATGGTTATTTTAGGGTGCAAAATACAAAAATAACGAATATTCGCTAGAGTTTAACTTTTGATTTACAGACTTTCCTTCCTTCTTACTACCTTTGATACTAAAGTTGTTGGAAAACGGATGCTTTCAAGCAAGTGAGTTTTTTAACAAATCATAATTTATTAATCAAAACCTATTACATGAGAGCTTATTTTTATTTATTTCTACTGCTGTCTGTATTTGCATGTGATGACCAAACCACTGAAAAACCAAGTACGGATACAGAAGAGGCGTCCACCTCAACGGATGACTTTGTTTGGCAAACAGAAACATTTGCTGATATCGGAGTCCTTCGTTATCAAATCCCAGGATTTGATAAATTAAACCTGAAACAAAAGCAATTGGTTTATTATCTAACTCAAGCTGGATTAGCTGGTCGGGATATGATTTATGATCAAAATTACCGACACAATCTGACGATTAGAAGAGCTTTAGAAAACATTGTTAAAAATTACAAAGGCGATCGAAACTCTAAAGAGTGGAATGGTTTGGTGACTTATGCAAAACGAATATGGTTTGCAAATGGAATTCATCATCATTATTCGATGGAAAAATTTGTACCTGGTTTTTCTCAGGATTATATGCTCTCACTTTTGAAAGATTGCAATACAAGTTTACCAGATGAAGTTATGAAAGCGATTTTTGATCCTGCTGTTGATAATAAAAAAGTTAACCTTGATCCTTCAAAAGGATTGGTAAAAGGTTCTGCCGTGAATTTCTATGATGCTGATATTACGGAAGCGGAAGTTGATGCTTATTATGAAGCCTATGGAGACCTTTCTGAGGAGCCAGTTGCTTCTGGATTGAATTCAAAATTAGTAAGAGGAAAAGATGGAAAATTGATGGAGAAGAGATACGCTGCCAATGCAATGTATGGTGATGCGATCAAGGAAGTAATGAAGTGGTTAGAAAAAGCCGTGACCGTTGCAGAAAATGAGGCTCAAGGAAAAGCTTTACAATTATTAATCGAGTATTACCAAACAGGAGATTTGAAAAAATGGGATGAATATAACATCGCATGGGTAGAAGCAACTGAAGGTGATATTGATTATATCAATGGTTTTATCGAAGTGTACAATGATCCTAAAGGTTATACTGGTTCTTATGAAAATATTGTAGAAATCACAGATTTTGAAGCTTCGGCTCAGATGGATGTGTTGGCTGAAAATGCACAATGGTTTGAAGATAATTCTACGATAGAAGAGCGTCATAAAAAAGAAAAAGTAGTTGGTGTGAGTTATAAAGTAGTGGCAGTGGCTGGTGAATCTGGTGACGCTTCTCCTGCGACACCTATTGGTGTAAATCTTCCAAACTCAAACTGGATCAGAGCAAAGCATGGTTCAAAATCTGTGAGTCTTGGAAATATCATCGGTGCTTATGAAATGGCTTCAGGACCAGGAATGCTTAATGAATTTGCACATGATAAAGAAGAGATAGCACGTATTGAAAAGTATGGTGCGAAAGCGGATAAATTAGCAACAGCTTTACATGAGGTGATTGGTCATGCTTCTGGGAAATTAGAAAAAGATATCGGAACACCAAAGGCAACTTTAAAATCTTATGCTTCAACTTTAGAGGAAGCTAGAGCGGATATTGTGGCTTTGTACTTTATCATGGATCCGAAGATTGTTGAGCTAGATTTATTGCCATCTTTGGATGGTGCAAAAGCAGAGTATGATAGTTACATCAGTAATGGCTTGATGAAGCAATTGCAACGGATAGGTTTAGGAAAAGATATTGAAGAATCGCATATGCGAAACCGTCAATTGATCTCTGCATGGGTTTTTGAAAAAGGAGCGAAAGACAATGTAATTGAAAAATTAACTAGAGATGGAAAGACCTATTTTGAAATCAAAGACTATGATAAATTGAGAGGGCTTTTTGGCGATTTATTAAAAGAATTACAAAGGATAAAATCTCAGGGTGATTATATAGCTGGAAAAAATCTGGTCGAAGGTTACGGTGTAAAAGTTGATCAGGAGATCCATAAAGAAGTGTTAGATCGAGTAAAAGATTTGAATATTTCTCCTTATCGAGGATTCATCAATCCGGTATTGGTTCCAGTAACGGATAAAGATGGAAATGTTACGGATATTAAAGTGACTTACCCGGATGATTTTATGAAACAGATGCTTTATTATTCTGAAAAATTTTCGTTTTTACCGAATGA
>CAKZTD010000293.1 GCA_937921595.1 uncultured Saprospiraceae bacterium | reverse complement strand
CAAGCAAGACGAGTTGCTGCTTGCATTGAGAATGTTGAAATAGTCGATTTACCAGTTGATGGTGATAATGATATGGTTCAAAGTATTGATATCGTTTTAGCTAAAATTGCAAACGACAATGCGATCCCTTACATCATCGCTGAAATTCCAACAAACCCAAGAGTTGAAGTTCCAGATCTTCTTCAATTAAAAGAAGTTTTAAGCAAAGAACGTAAAACACCAAACGGTGAAATTGCAATCGATCCAGTGTTTATTTTAGATCAAACATTTTGCCCTAATGTTCACTTTTTAGGAAAAGGTGAAATTCTCTCAACCGTTAGGACCATTTCATTTGCTAGTGGATCGAAATTTCCAAGTGGTGGGCTATGTACTGCTGGCTACTGTGTAGGAAATAAAAAGACGGAAGCTTTGATGGAAAAAATAGAGATGCATCTACAACTTTGCGATAACGAGGCTACAAATCTTCAAATGGAAATATTAGCCAATCAATTGCCTTCCATGAAACGAAGAATTCATGATGCTTACAAGAATACTCGTGAATTTGTAACCTTCATCCAGGAGACTTTACCCGAAGCGAAAATTAATTTTGTTTCAGAAGAGTTGGCAGAAAAGGGATTTACACCATCTGTTTTTTCATTAGATCTTCCTACTAAAGGGAATACGGATGAAGAAAAAGAATCTTATAAAAGAGCTTTAAATCATAAATTAATCAACTTGATGATTACTGAAATCCCAAATGAAAGTAAGTACTGCGTGAGCTATGGTCAGTTGAAAGGATGTTATTGGACGATACCTGCAACATCTACTCAAGGGACCACAAAAGAAGGGGACAAAGATTACATTGCTCGAGTAGCTCTTTCGCCTAACATGGATCTTGAACTTCATAAAAAAGTCTTTTTAGATTTTGTTGGAAACATTTAATTCCATTTTCAAATGCTAAAAATTTTAAGACTTTCAATAATTTTTTCATGGATTTCCATGTCATGTAATATTCAAAATGGACATGATGTAAAAACAAAAAACACTGACAATAACTATCCAAAATATAATTTAGATTTTCTGGAAGAGATAGCTCCAAAAAATGATACGCTTATTTATAGAGCAAAAGTCGAAATCAATCTTGACTCTAATCAAGTATCCTCATGGAGGATAAACGGAGATCATATTTTAAGATCCCAGCTATTGTCTAAACTAGAAGAGATCCAACTTGCTTATCCCAAAGAAAGGAGCAGATATTTTTCAATTGATCTGGGAATTGATAAAAAGGCTAGCATCCAAGAATTCACAGCGTTAAGAGACTCTTTAAGAATTGGCAATTACTTAAGAGCATCATTGTTGAATTCAAATAACCAAAGATTAAGTGTGAGGTTTCCACTTAGTCATAAAATGAATCCATCCAAATTCTTTCCGATTCCCTCCCCTCCTCCACCTCCTATTGAAGAATTAATTTGTTTATGCTGTGAAAAAAAAGGCAAATTCAGAACCTCAGGTTTCAATCATCAAGCAGAATCATTTGAAAGTTATTTTGATTGTATGAAAGGGAGTAACCTGAATGAATCCTATACCTATGTTCACATTGAGGAAGACAAATTCTATTGGGAAGGAAATGAATTCAGCTTATCCACGATTAGAGATAGCTTACATTTTAAATATGCTAATTATCCAAAACCAAATCGCTTTGTTACGATTCTAAAAATTGATTCATTGAGCAATTTTGAATCATACTTTAATTTACATGTAGTATGTCGCAAAATCTATGTAGACAAATGGAATGAAGAATCCTTAAAAATGTTTGAATCGCCTTATAAAGACCTTCCTAAAAATGATAAAAGAAAAATAAGGGCTCAATATCCATTAATATTAGCACAGTATTTTGACTAGTTTTTAAAATTCAATTTGTTCTGAAAACGGGTTCTAAAATCATTCAAACAACAATAAACACTCTTTATATTCTTTATTATTGACATTTTAAGATGAAAAAAGTAAAAACTTGGCAACTTATACCTTAAAATGTCGTTTATTGTGATTACGGTAAAGATATTAATCTTATATCTTGCCTTTTATTTTATAATTTTAATAATGAGTAACGGTACAGTAAAGTTTTTCAATGACGGCAAAGGATTTGGATTTATAACACCAGACGATGGTGGAAAAGATGTTTTTGTCCATATTAATGGATTAAATGGTAATTCAATTTCTGAAGGAGACAAGGTCTCTTACGATACTGAAGAAGGAAAAAAAGGATTGAATGCAGTTAATGTAGAAGTACTATAACTAAGCATTTTAAATCTTTAAATTATAAAGGCCTGTTAACTTGTTAACAGGCCTTTGTTGTTATATCATTTAGTGAAATGGTACAATTAGATTGTAAATCAGAAATAAAAAATTTTAATTTATCTTTACCTCATGGAAAAGATTTACAATCCCCAATCTGGTAAACACCGGCGTAATGGCCTTAACTATCTAGTAGAATCATCAGAAATAAAACAATTTCATGATTTGGGTTACCTCATCCTAAATGACGTTCTCACAGAAGAAGAAATGCAAACACTTGACCCTTGGTTTGAGCATTTTATAATGGGAAATGAAAAAGAAAAAATGGCTAAGGATTTTTGTGATATGTCTCAACCTTACGGAACGCCATTTGAAGAATTCCAATTAATCAATGCCATGTTGCCAAGTTTCTATCGCAAAGAATTTGTCGATAATATCTTACAACAAATTTCTCAAAACATTGCCAATCAGCTATATCAAAATGGAAAAGCTGCAATTGATTACGAACAGTTTTTAGCAAAAAAACCTTCCAAAGAAAAAGCAGAGTTTGCAATACATCAAGACCTAGGATATTGGCCTAAAACCAAAAATACCTGGACCGCTACTTTTTCATTGGCTATGAATGACGCTGATGTTTTAAATGGTTGCCTATACCTCATTCCGGGTAGCAATAAAGAACCAGAACTCAGAACCCACAAACCCAAAGATTATAACAATCAAACAGAAGACGGTTCTGTCAATAGAGACGATTCACATACTTTAGTCATTGAGCTTCTACCGGATGACAAGGTCGTCTACCTACCTGTAAAAAGAGGAAGTCTCACTATTCACGATGAACGAATTGTTCATGGATCGGGCGGTAACCAATCTAAAGATTGGCGTAAAACATATATCATTGCTTATAGAGATGTAAATACCATAGCTGAAGAAAGAGCTATCGGATTTACCCATTCTCACAATGACTCGGTAGATTGGAAAGAGATCATAGGTTAGTATATTTTGACTACTATAGCATTTGTACAACTTGTAGACTTACTCACAAAACAAAAAAAAACAAAACGAATCTTAAATGATAAATGAAAGCACAAATCCAATTCGCAAAATCATTATATTAATATTTGCGATTACGCTCAATCTTTCCTGTTCCGATCAACCGAAACAAATTCAATCTGACGATTCCGAATGGTCAAATTTAATTGATAAAGATCTCTCAAAATGGGACACCTATTTAAGTTTCAAACACCAAGTAGGTTACGATGGCAATCCTCCTACTGATGAATCAGGAAAAGAGATAGAACCCATTGGATTGAATAAACCTGGTTTTAATGTTTTCTCAACAATAGAAGAAAATAATGATCTTATTATAAAAGTAAGTGGCGAATATTATGGCTGCCTTGCTAGCAAAAATGAATACGAAAACTACCACCTCCAATTGCAGTATAAATGGGGAGATAAAAAATGGATTCCGAGGCTAGATCGACTAAAGGATTCTGGAATTCTGTATCATTCAAATGGTCCTTTTGGAGCAGAGCACTGGCGTTCTTGGATGATGTCACAAGAGTTTCAAATCATGGAAGCACATTCCGGAGATTTTTGGAGTCAAGCGACTTCAGCAATTGACATTCGGGCATATGCATCAGAATCCGGATTAAATCCAATGGCACATGAAAGTCAAGATTTTTTAAGCTTTGGTGAAAAAGGAGAAGCTGGAAAGTATTGTTTACGCAGCAATAATTATGAACACAAACCAGACGAATGGAATACCTTGGAACTCATTTGTTTCAATGGAAAAAGCCTACACATAGTCAACGGAGAAGTAGTTATGGTTTTGAAAAATTCAAGATACATAAATGAAAATGGTGAAGCAGTTCCTATGACCAAAGGTAAAATACAATTACAGAGTGAAGCGGCAGAATTATTTTTTAAAGGCATAAAAATCAAGCCTATTGAAAAGCTCTCCAATGAGCATCAGAATTATTTTTAAGATTTTCATTCTTAATTATGATTGAAAGTCGAAGATTAATTCTACGCCAAATCCAAGACATTGAATATTCAGATATCTTAAATATCTATAGCCAGTCTAATAATATGAAATTTATTCTGACGGGGAAATTCAGATGGACTTTGCAAGAGGTAAAAGACAAATGGAATAAGATAAAATTTAATCCTCAGACAGGAATCGGATTTATGGTCGTTGTCTGCAAACAAACTGATAAAATAATTGGTGAATGCGGTTTTCTAAAATCTTCAAAATCAGAAAACCACATTGAAATTGCTTACCTAATTGACGAGAAGTTTTGGAATTTGGGATATGGAAAAGAAGTTTGTGCAAAATTGTTAGAATATGGATTCAATACTTTAAAGGCAAACGAAATACATGCAGGCATGTATAAAGATAATTTCAGATCCTCTAATCTTGTTCAGAAATTTGGGTTCAAAATCATAAGTCAGGGACAAACTAAAACCGGAATAAAATTCGTAGACTATATGATATCAAAAGATGATTATCAAAAAAGTAATCTTTCTTGAATTCAGGAATTGATTACTTTAATTTAATATCAATGAGTTGTTTTTGGCTACCTGCAATTCTTTTTTTGATGAATGCTCTTAGTTGCTTTTCTCCTTGGTAAGTTTCCGTTGATGTTGAAGTTTTGATTTCTATCAAATCTACTGCTGCAATTAAGCTATCGAGACTGCTTTGTATTTTCCAAGTGCCGATCCCAAATTGAAATGCTTCTTCCGAATTCTGCCCCTTAGGTTCTAAGTCAATAATCAATGTATCTGATGCATTAGGTTCAACAAACTTGTAACGATGTTCTCCTTTATTAAATACAACCATAACTCTTGCATCAGCATCAGTTTCATTAGAAATCAACAAGGTTTGCGCAGGGTCACAGGATACAAAAACTAGTAGCAGAAGGAACAATCCTAAGCTCCGGGTTAAGGCCAATCTATTGGTAAATATTTTCATTGGTGATTTTGTTTTGAGAGATGATGAGTTCTCGTTTAAGAATATAGTTATGTGGTTATGTCTGTTATATAGCTTTATGACCACATAACCACATGACTATATTACTATATTTTTTCCTATTTTAAAAGACCTTCAATCTCCTGCACAATCATCCGATAAGCATCATCAGGATTATCCCAACTGGAAATAGCCTTACCCACTTCCAAGTTTTTCTTCGGAAGAATCGATGGCATTTGTGTCAACTCTTTTAATTGTTGCCAATTACAAGGTCGAGTAATAATCGGAACTACTTTTGATTTTTTATCTTGAAAACGTTGCAAGGCCATTGGCCATTCCTTGTTGTAAATGTTATCTGATGCAAGGAAATCTGAACTTACAAGCAAGAGAATAATATCTGCATGGTCCATTTTCTGTTGAAACGTTTCAGCGATCTCCTCACCCGCTTCGATCAGGCCAGAATGCCAGCTGTCCAATGGAAGCGGTTTTAGGTTTTTATGAATTTCATCTCT
>CAKZTD010000292.1 GCA_937921595.1 uncultured Saprospiraceae bacterium | reverse complement strand
AGATCCGGCTACGATTTTGGATGGAACAACACAACCTGGATTTGGGACTGATGGAAAAAATAATCCGAGAATTATATTAGATGGAAGTTTAACAGACTGGACCGCACCGATAAATGCGCTTTGGGTTCGTGGAGATTATTGTGAAGTCTATGGATTGGAAATTCGAAATTTTCCAGATGATGGAATCGATATTACGATTGCCGATTATGTAAAAATTGGAGACATAGATAAAGCCAATGTTCTTTATAATAATGGAGATGAAATTGATTTTTGGCCAGATGCTCCTCCTGGTTCAGGACCATGGAATGGTTGCGGAATTGTGATGAAACAAGGAAGTAATTATTGTGAAATTGTTGGTAACTATGTTGGTACAGATTATTTTCAAACGGTGGAATCTGGAAATGAATTTTGCGGAGTCGTGATTCAAAATGGTGGGGATAATCATCTGATTGCCAATAATGTAATCGCTCATCATAATACTGGAGTTCGGATAAACTCCGGAGGTATTCGAAATACCCTGAGCCAAAATAGTTTATATTGTAACGACTCTATTCCTTTAGATTTTATAGGCAATGCGAACCTTAATTATTCGGCTCCAATTATTGATAGCGCATCAAATTTTTATATTTCTGGTTTAGCAGATTCACTCGATATTGTTGAGGTTTTTATAAATGTAGATACCTCCTGCGGAGGCGCACCTTGTCAGGGTTCAGTATACCTTGGGACGGTAATCGTTCAAGATAGTTCCTGGTCGATTGCTCCTCCTTTTGCAAATGATGTAGAAATTTCTCCGGGTGACTTAATTACTGCAACCGCGACGGATGTTTTAGGAAATACGTCTGTATATAGTAGTTGTGTAGAGGCAACAATTATCTGTACCGTTGAAGTTTCGATTAGCGATGTTGTTGTTACTTCTTGTGGAGAATCCAATGGATCGTTTACCGCAAATATTGTCAATGGTAGACCTCCATTCATTTTAGATATTGGGCAAGGACCAACTACGGATACTATATTTAATAATCTTTCTGGAGGCAATTATACTTTGGTCGTTACTGATGAAAATAATTGTACCGCAACAGCTCAAGTAAGTATCACTCCATCTTCTGGACCGAATATAATTCCTGTGAATGTTATGAATGCTTCCTGTAATCAGGACAATGGAAGTTTTGGAATTGCGGTGACTTCAGGTACTTCTCCTTATACTTACGATATTGGAAATGGTCCTCAGGATATTCCGTTTTTTGAAAATTTACCTTCAGGAAATTATTTGGTGACGGTGACGGATGCAAATGATTGTTCCACGACGGAATCGATTACTCTTTTACAATCAGGAATTCCTCAATTAAGCATTGCAGATTTAGAAAATACAAATTGTGGTTTTGCTAATGGTTCATTCACCGTAGCGGTTAACAATGGTGCTGCTCCTTTTACTTATGATATTGGAAATGGTGCTCAATCGAGTCCTGCTTTTTCTGATTTATCCGCTGGAACATATATCGTTACGGTAACCGATGCTAGCTCTTGTTCGAATACAATCACTGCTACTATCGCTGGTTCCACCAATCCAAATGCAACGATTTCTAATCTTATCAATGCTTCTTGTAATGAGAATAATGGAAGCTTTACAGTCGATGTTACATTAGGAACGGCACCCTATCTTTATGATATTGGAAATGGTACACAAGGCTCGAATGTCTTCGACAATCTTTCTGCTGGTTTTTATACAGCGACTGTAACGGATAATTCGGGATGCACAACAAGCGTACTTGCCGAGATTACACAATCTGGAATTTTATCACTTAGCATCGATGAATTGGTGAATGAAACTTGTGAACAATCCAATGGTATGTTTACGGTGGGAGTGACTGGAGGAATTCCTCCTTATACCTTTGATATTGGAAATGGTGTTCAGGATAATGGTTTGTTTTCAAACTTATCAGCAGGTACTTATATGGTGGTGGTTAGTGATGCTGCTGGATGTACCAATACTTTTTCTGTGACCTTGACAGGAACAAGTGTGCCGGTAGCCACGATTTCAAATCTTAACAGTGCCTCCTGTGATTTTAGTAATGGAAGCTTTAGTGTTGATGCTAGTTCAGGAACGGCTCCTTACACTTTTGATATTGGGAACGGTGATCAAAGTTCGAATCTTTTTGAAAATTTATCTGAGGGAAATTATGTGGTGACGGTGACCGATAATTCATCTTGTACGACGATTGTTACTGCAACGATTAATCAATCTGGAAGGCCAATTATTTCTATTGAAAATTTGATGAATGAAAATTGTTTGCAAGCAAATGGTTCTGTTACCATTCTTGCTACTGGTGGGCAAGGACCTTATAATTATAATATTGGAAATGGACCACAATCAAGTCCTGATTTTATGGGATTATCTGCGGGTGTTTATACTGCTACAGTAACGGATGCAACGGCGTGTTCGGTGTCTACGACTTTTGAAATTATCAATGATGGAAGTTTGCCCATCGCGAATTATTCTTACGTCGAACTGGATGGGACGGTGACTTTTACAAATGCATCTCAATTGGGGGATGTCTTTCTTTGGGACCTTGGAGATGGTAGTACAACGAATGTTGTGAGTCCAGTTCATAGTTATGATGAATCAGGAGATTATGAGGTTTGTTTGACGGTAACCAATGCTTGTGGGACGGATACTTATTGTGAAATTATTTCTGTAATTATTCCGCTTTCGCAAGTGAGCGTAGGAGGAACGATCGCAAAAGAAAATGGTCAAACGGTTGCACTGGTCGATGTGACTTGTACGAATAATCCATCGCAAACTACTTTGATTGATGGGGCTTATCTTTATGAAGATCAGAGTCCTGGGGAAGATTTTTTAATCACTCCTTTTAAGGATATTAATTATATTAATGGTTGTTCGACTTTTGATATATTTTTGATTAATCAACATATCTTAGAGGTTTCTTTATTAGATTCTCCGTATAAAATTATTGCTGCAGATATCGATCATAATGATAATGTAACGACGCTGGATTTAATCCGTTTGCAGCAATTGATCTTGTTTAATGTTGATACTTTTCCAAATAATACTTCTTGGAGATTTGTACCTGAAGATTATGTTTTTCTTGATCCTTTAAATCCTTTGGATGAAGATTTTCCAGAAGAGATTATGCTCAATAATGTGAATGCTGATGATTTGGAAAATGATTTTATAGCCATAAAAATTGGAGATGTAAATCTTAATTCTAATCCTGCATCTATCATTGATCCAAGTGGAGAAACAGGTTTTAGTGTTGAAAAAATAAGTCAGAAAAATGGACTTTTGGTTTTAAATGTAAAACCGGATAAACTATTGACAGTCAGTGCTTTTGAGTTAAGTTTTTACTTGGATCCATCTGCTTTGGAGTTTTTGGAAATCACTTCTGCTTCTGGAAATACGCCTCAGGTTTATTATCAAAAAGCAAGTGGGATTTTAAATCTATCCTGGTATGATGGAAAAGGAATAGGAATAGAAAGTAGTGATTTGTCTTTCGAGTTGAAATTAAAATCAAATACTAAAAAATGGCAGGAAGCGATTCAGTTAACGGATCAAATACCTGCTCGGATTTTTGACGCTTTAGGTAATGATTCGAATATTCGATTGCATTTTGAAAACGATAAAAATATGACTATTGAAGTGGTACCTAATCCTTTTAAATCAGTGACCCAAATTCGTTTTTATATGGAATCTGCTCAAACGATCCCGGTTCGGGTTTATAGTGTAGATGGTCGTTCGATAATGGATCAGGAATCTTATTTTGAAAAAGGTGATCAACAAATAGATATTGATTTAAGTGGAAATCCTACTGGTGTTTATTTTTATGAAGTGGGATTGGAAAAAGGTGTTTTAGTAAAAGGATAAAGCATTAAATATAACTTGAGGTAACAAGGTCATAGAGCATAATAGTTAAGAAGAAGAATGGAAAGTAAAAAGATTATAGAAAGAAGAATAAGCCATATAAAACGAGAAGTATTTATTGGATTATTGTCTAGTATTTTGAGTGTCTTTACCGTATTGCCTTATTTGGGTGTTAGGGATAATTGGCCCCTTTCAAAACGCTACTTAGAATTGTTGTCCAATCCTCTGCAAATTTTATTTTATTTGCTAGTTGCAGTTTTGATACTAATGATTCATGCGATATTTACTGGTATACTTTATAATATCCGAGATATTTCACCAACTATTGTAAAGGGGACATTGATAAATCAATTTATTTATGGGATAACCATAATTGGATTTGCTTTCAAATATTGTAGCCTTCCAAGTCGAATTAATGCTACGATCGTTGAAAGATTCATAGATGATAAAGAAGTTTTTTATTTGACCTTGTTTTTTATTTTATTTTACTGGATAGGAAATGTTATCTATTTCAATTCAAGATATTTTAAGAATTTAGAATCAATTTAAATCGTAGACTTGAACAAGTTCATGGTCTTATTTATAATCTCAAAATGTCTAGGAATAAGAATTTAATCTTAAATTTGCAAAAAAAAATAGATGCCTGATAATATACTAGATGAGAATACTAAATCTGTAAGATTTAAAAAGCCAGTTACTTTGAAAGTTGATAAAATGGCCTGGGAACTCCTTTGCGATGAATTACAACGAAAAGCTACGATTGGAACTTTTATAATTTTAGCGGTAGGTATTGTAGTTTCACTGATCTCTGGTTTCTTATTGGGTAGCGTAGGGTCTTTGGTTTTACTTGCTTGTTTTGGGTTTGCGATATTCCTAAATATGGGCGTTAGAAAACGTTTTAAACTGCTTCGAGAATTATCAGATCATACCTTTATAATCAGTAGTTCGCAAATTATTGAAGAACATGATGACGAAAAGAAAATCATTCCTTTTAATAAAATTAAAGACATAGAATTTCATAATTGGGGGGTTGAATTAGATACGAAAAAAAATCGAAAGCCATCTGAAAAAGATACGAGTGGTCTTATCAAAATTCCCCGAATGGTCAATGATTATGGAAGAGTTTTGGCTACTTTTGAGCACTTGGAAAAGCAGTAGTTTTGATTTCATATCACTTTTAAATAAACTATTCTTGAAATCTAGAGTTTATTACTCAGTTCTACAAAACTCCTGATTTCATGCAAATAACCACCATTAATTTTTTCCATTACCAAGGCTTTCAAGATAAAGTTTGGGCTTTTGGAATGATGCAGTTTGCACACAAACATCTCCAAAATATTTCAGGTCAAAGCTTTTATAAACTTATGGGAAGCGGAAAAGGGATGGGCTTTAATCCATTACCGGATTGGTCGACTTATTGCTTGCTTCAGATTTGGGATTCTGAATCACAAGCCGATGATTTTTTCAAACATTCAAATCTCTTTGAACGTTACCGTAATCGATGCCATAATATTCAGACGATATACATGAAAAATATCGTTTCGAAAGGTAAATGGTCTGGTCGAAATCCATTTGAAGCTAGTAATAATCTTGATAAAGATAATCTTCAGTTAGCAGTCATCACCAGAGCAACCATCAAATTTTCAAAGCTCCGGAAGTTCTGGTCTTATGTACCAACTTCTCACCAGCAACTTTCTAATAATCCCGGATTAATTTACACCAAAGGAATTGGCGAAGTTCCCATTATTCAAATGGCTACTTTTAGTCTTTGGAAAAATAAAGAAGCCTTGCAAAATTTTGCATATCAAAGTAAAGAACATGCGAAAGCGATCAAGATGACGCGAGAATTGGATTGGTACAAGGAGGAATTGTTTGCTCGGTTTCAGGTGTATCGGTTTGAAGGCGAAGCCTTCAAAAGTGATGGGTCAAAATCGCAAGCGTTTTGAAGGGATAGATTTCGCTGAAGCGAAAAAGGGATAGATCGTTCCTACGGATCGATAGGGATAGATTGCCTGCGGCAATAGTATGCTCGCTTAAGAGAATGGAAGAAATTAATTATTAGTTTTCCGTATGCCATGCAAATGCGCCACTATTGCCGCAGGCAATCTATCCCTATTCATCGTAGATGAATCTATCTGTATTTCAATTCATTGGAATCTATCCCTTCCGATTTACAATCGGAACCATCACTTAAAATTGCTTCGCAATTTTACCCACCGCCGTCATAATCCCCAAAGATCTATTCCCAATTCGCTTAGGAAAAAAACCAACCATTCCGAACACGTAATTGAAAAATTCCGTTTCCATGTTTTTACTCCAATCGATTCCTTTTTGCTCCATTTCACTCATCCAGAATAAAACGTAAGGATCAAGTGTTCCGAAGGAATTTATTTTTTCCGTTTTCCAACCAGCCTCAGTCAGCGCTAGTTTGATTGTCTCCGGTGTAAATAAAAAAGTGTGTCGTGGTGTATGGAAACCAGCCCATTTGTTGCCATATTTTTTTCGACTTTCCGAATCATAATTAGGAACCTCGATGATTAAAATGGTTTGTTCGTGAGAAATGGTTTTTAGCCGTTTCAAAGTTTCGACAGGTGAATAATCATGCTCTAAATAATGCCACATGGTGATGACATCGGGGCGAAGATCTGAAGGTAAATCGTTTACCTCTCCGACTCGGAGATCGATACCTTGATAGTCATTAGAATTGTTTTTCCAACCTTCATCAGAGAAGTCAATTCCGATGGTTTTGCATTGGTATTTTTTTGCACAAGCTTTTAGGAAAGTAGGTTTGCCACAACCGACATCAAGAATTAGCGTGTCTTTATTAATAGTTTGATATTGTTGGATCCATGTAGCTCGTTTTCGATCTAATTTTTGTTGAGAAGAATCAACTTGTTTTTTATATTTTCCCCAAGCATCGGCACCACGATAGGGGAGATAAAAATCAGTATAATATTCTTTGAGTTGTTCAGGAGTGACTCTTGGATTTAGGAAAACCAAAGCACAATTTTCGCATTGTTGAAACTGGAAAATTTCCTCTGACGGGTGCATCTGAGTTTTAGTCTGAATCAGATTACGAAATTTCGAGGAATGGCAAGTTGGACAATGGCTAAGGGTGGTTATACTCACTTTCGAATTTGATTAAAAAGTGCTTTCAAAAAAGGAGCTGATCTAAATGTCGAAAAGATTTTCATTTCTTCAAAAATCGAGGTTTCCTCATCCAAGAATTTAAAAACTTTAGTTGCATGATTATTCTTTATCATTGAGCTGAATAACTCTTCTCCTAGTTCATTGTTTTTATTCAAAATATCAAGCAAAAGTGTATCGTATTTTCGAAAGCGATTTTGAGCAACTCCTTTAGAAGGAAGTCTATGGCTTTTGAGATTGTCAACAATCATCTGCGAATATTTTTCCGCATTTTTAAAATGATATCCCGAAGAAGGTCGAACCCATGCACCAGCTGTTCCGATCTTGGTGAGATGATCTTCATGCTGACGATGGAAAGGAAAATCACTCATTGGAATGACGCCTTGCTCTACTTCAGAAATGCTGTACTTTTTTAATTTAACGATATCCTCCAGATACTGCTCAAGAATTTTATCATAATCTTTATCTTCGATTAATTCTGGGGTGAAAAGCGTAAACTCAATTAAAGCTTTTCGTTTTGAAATGGGTAAGACGTAATTGAAACTTGTACTGTCTTTCCATTTTAATCTAAAGTCCATGAAAACAAATTCGTCAGGATCAAAAAAGTCTTCTTCGGTTTCAATAATCCAGCCTTTGAAGTGTTGCAAAAGTCGAGTATAAGTATCTTCTTTTTTAAAAAAATCAGGATGAATTCTACTATCAAAAATATGATTAGCGATATAATTTCCTTTCTCTCCTAAGATGGTGTTTTTTCCATTTGCACTGACCGTAGTGATCGTATCATTGACCCAATGAAAATTTGGAGCAGCGTTGATTTTATCTTTTGCATTTTTATAAAAATCAATGGAACGCAGCATCTTATAGCGATAAGGAGCAATGTCCATCACTTTGTCTTGATTCGTACAATGGAATTTTCCTTTTGCCCAGGAATGCAAAATCAGATTGTCCCACTTTCCAGCTCCGATTTCCCAAAAACACCAGGTACGATCATTGGCTTCTTTTGCATCTTTTTCCAAAACTAAGATTTGCTTATCGGCAAAGAAAGGGTCTTCCATCATAGCCAAAGCTAAGTGGATACCTGCGCAACCTGCACCGATAATAGCGTAATTATAAATTGTAGAATCCATAGAAATATGCAAAAAATATTAATTGAGCAATGTAAAGATGGTAAGAAAATTTCGAACCACCTTTTAATTTTAATGATTGATAAATAAAATGAAATAATATAGAGATTCCAAACCAGGCCATGTAATTTTTTAAAGGAACGATTCCGTTCTCAAAAGCCCAGAAATCAAATATCGGTGCAGATTGTTCTAAAAATAAATCCAGAAAGACCATCAGCCCTGCTCCTAAAAAGATACGAGCAATTTTATTTTTAAAAATAGAAGAACTGATACTTGCTGTTGCAATGGTTAGGACTGCCCAGTTGATTCCAATAAACCAAGGAACGCCAAAAATCTTTGGTCCGAGATTGGTTCCATATTCATAAGATCCAAAAAATAATCCATAGTGAACACCCATCCACTCAAGTAACATACCTCCCAAAAAGAAGGCTGCAATACCGAGCCCAAAGCGAACACTTTTATTAGGAAAATTCCAAAGTAGCAGAATGAAAATCAAAGAAAGATTGATGGGCGTTTTAGAAACAAACCAATCTTCGTAGCCAATAGATACACCGAGCATTGCAGTCAGATGAAAAAGCCAAATAATAAAAATGGCAATATTGATCCGGTTGATGGAAATACAATTTATGTGTAAGATTTGATTCATATGCTTGGGATTAAATCATTAACGATTTTTGCAGAAAGCAAACAAAGTGGAATGCCACCACCTGGATGAACGGAACCTCCGCAGAAATAAAGATTTTTAATGTTTGTAGAAAAATTTGGGTGCCTTAGGAATGCTGAAAATTTAGAATTACTCGATGCACCATAAAGCGAACCTTGATGCGAACTGGTTTTTGATTCGATGGTGACTGGATCGAGTATGCTTTCCGTCTCAATCAAGGAGGCGATATCAATATTGAAAATACGATTGATTTTTTTTATAATATTTGCTTTGGCTTTTCTTTTTAATGAGTCCCAATCTTGACCTGAATTACCTGGTGTGTTGATCATGACAAACCAATTTTCTTTGCCATCTGGTGCATCGCTTTTGTTTTCTTTGCTAGTGATATTTATATAGATTGTTGGATCGTCGTAAAGGTCTTTTTTATCAAAAATATATTTAAACTCTTCTTGGTAGTTATCGCTGAATAAAATGTTATGCAAATCAAGTTTTGGAAAAGAGTGGTTAATCCCCCAATAGAAAATCAATGCAGAACTCGAACGCTCCTGTTGAAGAACTCGCTGTGGCTTTTTAGTCTTTTCCAATAAGCGATCGTAAGTAGAAAAAATATCCATATTTGAAATGACAAGATCTCCTTTATGAAAATCTTGTTTGGTTGAAACTCCTTGAACCACACCTTGCTTGTGTTCAATTTTTTTGACTGGGGTATTGAATTGAAATTTGATTCCTTGATCCTTTGCCAATTTATAAAGACTCTTGGTGATCGAATGCATTCCACCTTCGGGAAAGAAACTGCCTTGGTTCATTTCAAGATGAGGAATCATCGACATGATACCTGGCGTTTTGAAAGGGGAGGAGCCATTGTAAGTTGCATATCGATTAAATAGTTGTACCAGATGAGGATTAGAAAAATAACTTTGATTGACTTCGTCGAGGGTAGCGTTGATCGTTAATTTTGATAAAGCTAGAATGGCTTTGATGGTATCCTTAGAAAGATAAGTTTTCCACTTGTGTAATGATTTTTTTAAAAAAATATTTGCCGTCAGATTATATTTCTGTTTGCTGTTTTCAAGATATTGAATTAAAATTTCGGGCTTAGTTTCAAAATGTACCGAAGCTTCCTCAATGAAAGTTTGCTGGTCCGCTTTTACGGAAAATGTTTTGCCACCTTCCCAAAAATAATTACAAACAATTGCCTTGGTTTTATAATCAAAATAATCCTTAGGATTCAATTGATACAATTCGAAAAGTTCGTCCACTAGCCAAGGCATGGTAAACAATGAAGGCCCAGCATCAAAACGATAACCATCTTTTTGGAAAGCATGGAGTTTACCACCCGGATAATCATTCGCCTCAAACACGGTGACCTCATAGCCCTTTTTGTTCAAGCGCAATGCACTTGCAATTCCTGCAATCCCCGCACCGATGATTAAAGCCGTAGGCATGTGTTATAGTTTTGTCCGAAATGGTATAAAGAAGAAACCCAAGAAGAGCGTTTTTGTTTAGAATAGGAGTAATGGCAAAGCGATAAATCTTCTTGCGATAGCCATGAGCTCACAGCTTTTCTTTTAAATTCTAAATTTTTAAATCATTTGTTCATGCAATAACACCTTTGCGAACTATTAATTAAACTAACCGTAGAGAAAAAAGAGGAGACGCTGAGGGGTAAGTAAAAAACGCTCTGCGTTTACTCCTTTTCTCCGCGGTTTATTATCTAAATCTTATTTGTTCGTAAATGGTTGAGTGACATATTTAAATAAACATAAAAGTGACACTTTGTAATCAAAAAAAGTTTTATCTTAGCTTTCAACAAAAAATATTTAATCAATCTGAAAAACGAAAACAATGGACGAAAAACAGATCTTCGAACAGGCTCAACAAATGTTTCTTCATGAAAGAGGGCGAAAAGAGGTAATCGATTTTATGATGGCAAATGGTATGGATGAGGGGAAAGCCGAATCGACTGCTACAGAAGCTTTTTTATCTATCCGAAACGAAAGACGGGTGATGGCATTGAATGGAGAAGGGGCTACTTATGATGAAGGGGGAGCGAATAGTGGGGCAGGTCTAGGTAGTATTGTCATTGGAATTATCTTAATTGTAATCGGAATTGGTGCTTCAATGGGGACTGGCAGGATATTCTATGGAGCTGTCTTGGTTGGAATTATTACATTGATTCAGGGAATTGCAAAAGCGGCTAGGTAGTATTGTCGTTTATCTTTCATAGAGTTTTTATTTGTGTGAGTTTTAAGTAATTCTTATTTACTTTGTATTGAATTATCATTGTATATCAATGTATTAGAATGCTCAAAACTCATTTAAATGAAATTTTTTAAATTACTTTTTGCCCTGTTACTTACCTCTTCTTCACTCTTTGCCCAAGAGTTGGAATTAGTACAATTTGCTACTGGTTTTTCTCAACCAACGGATATTACGAATGCGGGTGATGATCGGATGTTTATTGTGGAACGTGCTGGACGTATTAAAGTCATTGTTGATTGGGGGACTACTTTAGGTACTCCTTTTTTGAACATTACTAGTCAGGTTAGTGATGATCCAAATGAAAGAGGATTATTAGGTTTGGAATTTCATCCTGATTATGCAAATAATGGTTACTTCTACGTCAACTATACAAAAGGAAACGGAGATACTCGAATCTCTAGATTTTCGGTAAGTGCAACTGATCCGAATATTGCAGATGCAAGTAGTGAGTTGGTCATCCTAGAAATTCCTCAACCTTTTTGGAATCACAATGCTGGTGATTTGGAATTTGGGCCTGATGGTTATTTGTATATCGGAACGGGTGATGGAGGAAATGGAGGAGACCCTGGGAATCGTTCTCAAGACCCTCAAAACCTTTTAGGGAAAATGCTTCGTATTGATGTAGACAATGGAACACCTTACTCGATTCCTGCGGATAATCCTTTTGTAAATGATGACAGTACGCTTGATGAAATTTGGGCGATTGGACTTCGTAATCCATGGCGTTATTCTTTTGATAGCCAAACGGGAGATCTTTGGATTGGTGATGTAGGGCAGCAAGTTTGGGAAGAGATCAATTTTGAAGAAGCAAATAGTGGAGGAGGATTTAATTATGGATGGAGATGTTATGAAGGTGACGCAGCATATAATACCAATGGATGTCAAGACGCTTCTAATTATAAAGGGCCTGTGATTGATTATTCTCATGGAGGATTTACTCATTGTTCAGTGACCGGAGGTTTCGTTTATCGAGGATGTGATAATCCGGATTTAATTGGACATTATATTTATGCGGATTATTGTTCAGGTCGTTTTTGGTCGATCGTTTCTGATGGAGCAGGTGGATGGACGGATCAGGAAGTAGGAAGTTTTAATGGATATGACATTAGTACTTTTGGAGAAGATGTGAATGGCGAGTTGTACACAGCGAGATTGACACAAGGAAGAATTTATAAAGTGAATAGTACAAATGCGGTATCCGTTGATGTTGCCCAAACGGATAATACCTTGTCAGGACCAACAGGATTTGATTCATATCAATGGTATTTAAATGGAAATGAAATTGCAGGTGCGACCACAACAACTTATGAAATTACAGAAAATGGAGCGTATACTTTAGTCGTAGGTACTACGAATGGATGCTCTTATACTTCGGAAGAATTCAGTGGTATCGTTGGAATTGAAGATCTTGAATCTTTTGAATCCTTTACCGTTAATCCAAATCCTTTTTCTGATGTATTGGCTTTGACGATTGAAGTTAATACTTCAACAGAAGTTACGATTCAGGTTTTAGATATTACTGGAAAAGTGATGCTTTCAAAAGCGCAAACTTTGCTCGGTACTTCTACGGAAAGTTTAAAGTTAGGTGATGCTCCTTCAGGAGTTTATTTTGTTTATATAAAAACGAACGAAGGAACTTTAGTAGAAAAAGTAGTAAAAGAATAATAACAGGAGAGAGGAGTGAGAGGTGAGGAGTGAGTGAGCTTTTTGCCTCTCACTCCTCATCTTTGATTATAGTTTCCAGCCTTCGCGATACGTTCCTTTCACAAATTGATTAGCCTTTTCAAAGTTAGTAATCTTCATATTTTGGCCATCCCAATTCAATTTAATTCTACCTGGGTAATTCCAAGGATCCCAACTTGTCGGTGTCTTCCCTGGT